>JBGUJM010000065.1:0-33013 GCA_045113935.1 Anaerovoracaceae bacterium | reverse complement strand
CCTGTCTTGGCTTCATTGCCGACATGCCGAGGACAGCCAGCGTTCCGACTATGGTAGCTATCAGAGCCGCCAGTATCGCGATGGAGAACGTGTTTACGATAGCCCCCATCATGAGCCGGCTCTGGAAAAGCTCCTGATACCAGTGAAGACTGAACCCTGTCCATACTGACATCGACTTGGCATCGTTGAAAGAAAGCACGATAAGAGTCAGTATCGGCAGATACAGGAACAGCATGATTATTAATATATAAATTCTTCCGAATATCTTTTTCATCAGATCAGATTCTGCCCGCCTGTTTTATCAAATCTCTGCAGCAACAGCATACTTGCTATTATGAATACCATCATAACCAGAGAGAGCCCGGATCCCAGATACCAGTTGGAATTCACCGTGAACTCCTGCTCGATGATATTGCCTATCAGGTTGATCTTACCGCCGCCGAGCATGTTCGAAATAACGAATGTAGTCAGTGCAGGTATGAAGACCATTGTTACCCCGCTCACGATACCCGGCACCGTCAGAGGTATGATGACCCGTGTGTATGTCATCGGTTTGCTTGCGCCAAGATCATATGACGCCTCTATCAGATGGTTGTCGATCTTGGACACGGTATTATATATAGGCAGTATCATGAACGGCAGAAAGTCATATACCATACCTAAAATGATCGCGCCCGGCGTATTCATCATCTCCTGCCTCGGCAGTCCTATTGCCGTAATGATGGCGTTGATCACACCCTGCCTCTCAAGCAGGACCTGCCACGCCATTGTCCTGAGCAGGAAGTTCATCCACATCGGAAGGATTATGACGAATATCAGGAACCCCTGTTTGCCCCATTTGCTCTCCCTAAGTATCATCGCCATCGGAAAAGCAATGATCAGGCATATCACCGTACTGATCACAGCGAGCAGCAGAGACAGACCAAGCGCCTGCATGTGGTCATGCTGAAACATAGCCGTGATATTGGAAAAAGTGAAACCGCCCTCACGCGACGTGAAGCCGTAATAGGCGATCGAAGCGAGTGGAATAACCGTCCCCGCAATGATCCATATGATAAATGGTGCCGCAAATCTTTTTTTCGCTGCCAATTCCGCTCCTTATAGGTCAAGCTCGATAGCCGACTCTGCTTCATTCTTAGGCTTGTGCATGATCTGTATGTTCTCGGGATCCACCTTCATACCGATCTTCTCTCCTACATCATGCTGATCGTAGTTCTGGAGGAGCCACTCGATCTTTCCGTCTTCACTCTGCACCAGCATCTCGTAGTGGACGCCGATGAACAGCTTGGAGATGATGGTTCCGTTCCACTGTCCCTGACCGTAAGGAACGATGTCTATATCCTCAGGCCTGATCACCACGTCTACTTTGAGTCTCGGAGGGAAGCCCTGCTCTGTACCGTCGATACATGGATAGTCTACTCCGTCGATCCTGACAACACGTTCGCCGGTCATCTGTCCATCGAGAATATTGCTGTCACCGATAAAGTCTGCAACAAATGCGTTGACCGGTTCATCGTAGATCTCTTCCGGTGTTCCCTGCTGCTGGATGTAGCCATTGTTCATGACGACAACCTTATCCGACATCGTAAGAGCTTCCTCCTGATCATGAGTGATATACAGGAATGTGATGCCCAGTTCTTTCTTGAGCCTTACCAGTTCATACTGCATCTCCTGTCTGAGCTTGAGATCCAGAGCGCCGAGCGGCTCATCAAGCAGAAGCACTCTCGGCTCATTTACGATAGCTCTGGCCATCGCTATTCTCTGCTGCTGTCCGCCGGACATCTGGTCTATACGTCTGCTTTCGAAACCGTCAAGATTGACGAGTCTGAGCGCGTATTTGACCTTATCTTTGATATACTGTTCAGGCTTGTTTTTGACCCTCATGCCGAACGCAATGTTTTCCCCCACGGTCATGTGCGGGAACAGAGCGTAATTCTGGAATACGGTGTTGAGATGTCTCTGATTGGCAGGCAGATCCGTAATGTCCCTGCCATCAAAAAACACCCTTCCCTCATCCGGCTTCTCAAAACCGCCGATGATCCTCAGGGTCGTTGTCTTACCGCAGCCTGACGGGCCGAGAAGGGTAACAAACTCGTTCTCGGCCACGCTAAGATCGATACCGTTCAGTACTACTGTATCTTCAAAACTCTTGACTATATGCTCAAGCCTTATCAGTTCACTCAATAAAGTGTCCTCCTGAATCATTCCGTCCTTCACCGGACGGTCCTGTGTTTGTAATCCTTATGCTTTGAGTCCCAGATCGTCCAACACACTGAGGATCGACTCCATCTGAGTACCCTCATTGAACTCGATCTTGCCGGCGTCAGCTTCCTGTGAGAGAACAGGATCGATCGGAAGCTTCTCCAGAAGTCTGATACCATTGGCAGCGCATACAGCCTCTGCCTGGCTCGGTCCGAACATCTCGATCTTGCGTCCGCAGTCCGGACATACCATGTAACTCATATTTTCAACAAGTCCCAGTACCGGTATGTTCATCAGGTTGGCCATGTTGACCGCCTTGGTAACGATCATGCTGACCAGATCCTGAGGAGAAGTAACAACGATAATGCCGTCAATAGGAATAGACTGGAAAACTGTCAGAGGAACATCTCCTGTTCCAGGAGGCATATCGATGAAAAGCACATCGAGATCTCCCCAGCATACATCCGTCCAGAACTGCTCAACAACCCCTCCGATAACCGGACCTCTCCATACTACAGGATCAGTCTCGTTCTCGACGAGCAGGTTGATCGACATCAGGCTGATCTCAGTCGGTGTGACTTCAGGAAGGATGCCGAATTCCGAACCCATGGCCTTGCTGTGTACTCCGAACATCTTAGGGATCGATGGGCCTGTGATATCCGCGTCCATGATTCCTGTCCTGTATCCGTCTCTTGTTGCAGCCAGCGCGCTGAGAGCTGTTACCATCGACTTGCCGACACCGCCCTTGCCGCTGACTACTCCGATGACTTTCCTGACAGAACTGTGCTCGTTGAGCTTGGCTTTCTGGATGCCACCTTCTCTAGAAGCGCAGTCTGCTCCGCATGTGCTGCAGTCGTGAGTGCAGTTCTCATCCGGTGCGCCTGCCTGATCATCCGGCTGGTGCATCATTGGCTTAACTTCATAATCTTTTATCATTTCATCTCCTCGCATTGCTTTTTATTATTATAAAGCGTGCCGCATATCAGCAGACACGCTCTCAATCATAGTATTATATATTGTTCCCGTGTATAAATCTACATCATTATTATATTATTCTTCCGCTACGCGGATTTCCCTTATAACAAACTCCCTTCCGGACACTATCTCTCTGTTGCTGCTGTCGCATACCGGGCATCGTCCTTCGTTTTCATCCAGAGCAAATTCAACTCCGCACTCGTTGCAGTGACCGATCGCAGGGATCCTGTCAATGATCAGTTCGGACCCCCGCAGGAAATCAAACTCATCCGAAATGACGGAATATCCATCCATCATAAATTCAGGCACTACCGCGGTGAGCTCTCCTATCTCCAGCACGACAGCATCCACATGATCCAGATCGTTTTCCCTGACTACCTTGCCGACCTGCTCTGCCACACCGAAGAGCAGTGTTAATTCATGCATAGAATATACTCCTTAACAGACGTGTGTCAGGGAGAACCATCCCCCTGACACACTGATCGAACTTACTTGCCTTCCTTGACTTTCCTTAGTGCGATTTTCTGCTCGCGTTCCGCACGGTAGTTCTCTACGAACTTTTTGCGGAATCTGACAGAATGCACAGGCTCGTTGAACTTTCTCACAAGGTGGATCGCGTCGAACTTACATCTTGTCGTACACAGTCCGCATCCGATGCACCGGTTCTGGTCAACTATAGTAGCTCCGCATCCGAGGCAGCGTGAGGTCTCTTTCTTAAGCTGTTCCTCAGTAAAGGTCAGTCGCTCGTCAGATCTGGTACGGACTTTGTCAGCCGCAACACCCGGTACCTGCCTCGCTATGTTGTCATAACTGATGTTGTCAAAATCAAGATCGCTCTTGTCCAGTGCTTTGTACTCACGGCGGTCACGTGCGAGCGAGACGCTGTGACCTTCCCATACAGCACGGTTGATGGAAATAGCGCCCTGCTTTCCTGCAGCGATAGCATCGATGCAGAATTTCTGTCCTGTGTATATATCTCCTCCGGCGAAAATATCGTATTCGCTCGTCTGATATGTCAGCGGATCCGCGATGACAAGACCGCGGCTGTCGAGTTCTACCGAGGTGCCTTCCAGGAGCTTGCCCCAGTCAGGTCTCTGACCGATGCAGTACAGGACCGTACCGCACTCAGCAGTTTCTGTCACGCTGTCATCAAATTTCGGATCGAATCGCCCTTCTTCATTCTTCACACTGACGCATTTACGGAAGGTGATAGACTTGCATTTACCTCTTGCAGTGGTGATTTTCGTCTGACCCCATCCGGCATGGATGGTGACACCGTCTTCAGCGCAGAGACCCTGGTCTTCTTCACCCATCGGCATATCCTCGAATGCTTCGAGACAATAGAGGTCAACGCTTTCAGCACCGTATCTGACCGCAGTACGGGCAACATCAGCTCCGATGCTGCCGCCGCCGATGACGACTACTTTGCCGCTGAGTCTGGTATCATTCCCGCGATTGATCGACTTGAGGAATTCAACACCCTGCATCACGCCCTGCGCGCCGGCACCCGGGATGCCCAGTTTGCCGCCGTTCTGCAGGCCGATGCCAAGGTAAAACGCCTCATAACCCTGCTCGCGAAGCTCAGGAATCGTTATGTCAGTGCCGACTTCAACACCGCATCTGAATTTGACACCGAGTGTTCTAAGCACATCGATCTCAGCATCTACAACATCCTTTTCGAGTCTGAATCCCGGGATGCCCATCGTGAGCATTCCGCCCGGTCTCATTTCCTTTTCAAATACAGTGACCTTGTATCCCTCTGCAGCAAGGAAGTATGCGCAGGACAGTCCCGCCGGGCCGGAACCGATCACAGCAATCTTCTTGTCATGATGCCAGAGTTTCTTAGGAACGAATCTCTGATCCGCCTCGATCTCTCTGTCAGCGATGAACTTCTTGATCTCATCGATCGCGATAGGCTTGTCTATTTCTCCTCTTGTGCACTCGTTCTCACAGTTGTGCGGACAGATACGGCCGCATACTGCAGGGAAAGGATTCTCTTTCTTGATGAGTTCAAGCGCATCCATGTATCTGCCCTGTGCAGCCAGTTTGATATATCCCTGAATGGCTATATGAGCAGGACATGTTGTCTTGCATGGTGATGTTCCGGTCTCTACAACATTCTTTCTGTTGTCGCGGTAATCCGGATCATGTCTCTCCGGTCCCCACTCAAGGTCATCCGGAAGCTCTGTCGGAACGTGGACGATCGGTGTCTTAGAGCAGATCTTCTGGCCG
The DNA here is from genome assembly GCA_045113935.1 of Anaerovoracaceae bacterium. Taxonomy (GTDB): domain Bacteria; phylum Bacillota; class Clostridia; order Peptostreptococcales; family Anaerovoracaceae; genus Crickella. Next base: position 27,604 of record JBGUJM010000065.1, on the reverse strand, counting down.
AGACGCAGAGCATTATTGGCACAGACCTCAACACACTGCCCGCAGGCAACGCACTTCTCAGTATCTATCTCAGAAACAAAATTGCTCCTGACCATATTAGGAGCGCCAATATATGTAGCGCCGCCGATGGCCATGCAGCTCTTAGGGTTGCAGTTGCAGATGGCAAAAGTGATTCCGCTCTCGAGTGTTGTGATCTGATGAACACATCCGAGATCTTCGCACCTCTGCAGATGTGCATATGCCTCTTCTTTAGTGACTTTTACTCCGCGCCCGTGACGCAGCATCGAATCAGCAAGCAGGCCCATGTACAGGCACATTCCATCCTCGAGATCGCCCGTACCTTCGCCCATGATACGGCGTACTCTGCGGCACTGGCATGGCACAAGACAGAACTGACCTCCGACAGTCGTATCCATCAGAGTACTGATCCTCTCCATTGTCAGCTTCTTCACATCCGCAGGCAGAGCACTTTCTACCGGTATAACTCTCATGATGCCGACACCCATCGGGTTGGCCGGTCCGACCTCGAAATGTGATTCGAACCCGTGAAGTCTGAACAGCCTTGCTATCTCCGGATTCCTGTCGGCAAAGTCATTGTTTCTCGTCATCTGGAACTCAAATATTCCGGGCGCAAACGGAACCAGCAGATACAGCTTGGTATTGACCTTCGGTATCTTGACATCGAGAAAATATGCTTTGTCAGCCATGCCCTCAAGCAGTTTCCTTGCCTTATCCACCGGAAAACCTGATTTTCTGGCCAGTGCTCCCGCTGTATATGGTGTGACGAGTTTCATCTGACTTAAAAGTGCCAGCTCATCATCGGTCATCAGGTAATCGAGCACCTTGTACTCCGGCGCGTCACGGTCGATCCTGAGCTCACCCGAACACATCTCGGTGGCGACCTTCATGAGCATTTCATGTCTTGATTTCATTATTCTTCCCTCTCTCTGAACAAGCCTTCTGCATGTAAATGCTATATTAGATTCATTGTAACATATCCGTCTTTGTGCTGTTAACAAAAAATGACCATCCGGTAAAAGATGGTCATTTTTCAGCCGTTATCTCTTCTGTTATTCATCGGAAAGTTCCGCCAGTCCGGCGATCTCGTTCAGCATGCCTCCGAGAATAGCATTCCGGAGTTCTGTGTTGTTCTTTGCGTCAGTCTCCCATGTACCGTCCTCAGCCTGAGTGCATGTGACCGTTACTTCTGCTTTGTAATTCTTGTCTTTGACATTACTGAGCCTGCGGAACAGCTTTTCATACAGTTCGGCATCATCATAAGGGTTATATTCCTCTTTCCCGTTGACCGCCTCATCCACTGCGTCCATCGCGAGTTCTACAGGATCTTCAGCTTCAGTTTCCGGAGTTTTGGCCTTCTCTGATTCCTGCGTTTCTGCCTTGGCATCAGCATCCTCAAGGAATTCAGACCATGCGCGAAGATACTCGCTGGCAAAATCATAAGTCGTGATGCGGACCGTAACTTCTGAGTCCTTGCTGCCGGTGATTTCATACTCGAACTCACCTGCTTTCGCAAGAAACATCTCAAAATAATCCTTTCCTTTGTCAGTAAGCATACTGTTGATCTCAGCTTCAGCACCGGGCTCAAGTTCAACATAACGCATGGCCTCGAGGTCCTCACTGACTTTGACTTCCGCGCCGTTTCTGCCACCGCAGCCTGTTGCAGCAGCAATACATACCACCATAAGAAGCGTGAACAGAAGTATATAGATTTCCTTGTTTTTCACTGTCTTTGTCTTCATAGCCTTACTTTTTGATTACTGTACGGCTGGTGCCGTTGAAGATCGTTATACCGGATTTGTCCATTGCAGGGAGAAGCTCGGATGCGTATTTGCGCGATGTGCCGAGACGGTCACGATACTCCGCCAGAGTGAATTCTCCGTCAAAACTGCGTGCTGTCTCCACCGCTTCTTCCCATGCCTCTGTGGAAATGTTATATGATGGGTTGACCTTGATTATAACACCCTCCCGTTCGAGTTCTCCGAGAATGGCTGCGACGATGCCTTTGCCTCCCTTTCCGGCGCCGAGCGAAAGGATCTCGTCTGTACGGATCATTTCCAGACCTGCGCGTTTATACATGTCAGCGATCTTCTCCTTAAGGGCGCGCTGCTCATCTGTGTATTCGATGCTGAATCCTGCCAGCGCGATCGACTTGCCGCGGTTTTCAAGCAGACCAGTATCTGTCATATAACTGACAGCAGCCTGCACCAGCCTGTCATCATCCGTATACCACGAGTCGCGGAGACGGGACAGCAGCTCCTGTCTCGGGATGCCGTCAGCAAGCGGATTGGCCTCATGATATGTATTGAGGATGTCTTCCAGTGTCTCCTTCATCCGGCGGTATTTGACACTGCTCAGGAGCGTTCTGTCCGGCAGTCTGATCAGCCGGGCATCTCCGGAATCCGCGGTCATACCCTGTACAAAAGTTTCCATTTCTTCAGGGAGGAGCCCCAGTTCGCGCCCGAGCACATCCTGCCTGATATATCTGCGCTCACCCGCTTTCGCGGCTATGATATCTTCCATACTGCCGTTTGCAAGAATATCCAGTCCCGCAAGCACATCTTCACGGTTGCGTTTGTGTTTCAGAGGCAGTGTATCCAGTACAGTACCGCCACCGACTGTGATGATAGGTGAGTAGAATCTTATTATGAACTTATCTCCGCGCCGGAGCGCCATCGGCTTCTCAAGTCTCAGCTGGGCATAACATTCCTCTCCTGCAGCAAGGGCATCACGGTCAAGAAGCACCACCTTGGCAAGCACCTCCGCAGCCCCGGAATACAGGTGAACGCGACTGTTGTTTAAGACGATACGGTCGGTAGAGCTGAAAATCTTAAGTGTTGTGTCGATCATTCCCGTGACTGTGACCGCGTCTCTGGCAGCGAGCACGTCACCCCTGTCAATATCGCCCTTGCCTATTGCCGCGAGATTGATCGCCGTACGCTGACCGGCTACAGCCTGATCCGTCTCATGTCCGTATGTCTCTATGCCCCGGACCTTAACTTTGCGGCCGTCAGTACCGCCTGAACCTTCCCCGGCATGAGGATATATCATGATATCATCCCCGACACGGACGGTTCCGTCGACAAGCGTACCTGTCACTACCGTACCGAATCCCGCCATAGTAAACACGCGGTCTACCGGAAGCCGGAAGAGTTCCGCCTCTTCTCTGCGCTTGTTTTTCCGGTCGCACTTGGCGATGATAGCCTCTCTGAGTGTTTCTATGTTGTCTCCGGTTGCCGCGCTCACCGGAATAACGGGCTTGCCGTCGAGGAAAGTACCCGCAAAATATTCACTGACTTCATCGAGCAGAAGTTCCATCCATTCCTCCTCGACCATATCAGTCTTCGTAATGGCTATGATCCCGTCATCTATCCCAAGCGCGTTGAGGATCTCAAAGTGCTCACGTGTCTGCGGCATGATTCCTTCATCAGCCGCAACAACGAAGAGCACAAAATCAATGCCCCCGATGCCGGCGAGCATATTCTTGATAAATCTCTCATGTCCCGGAACATCGATGACCCCTATATTGTATCCCGCATCATTCGGAATATGCGCAAAACCGAGTTCGATCGTGATCCCGCGCTTCTTCTCCTCTTCCAGCCGGTCTGTGTCGATGCCGGAAAGAGCCTTGATCAGTCTTGTTTTGCCGTGGTCTACATGACCGGCAGTTCCGATAATAATGTTCTTCATAGTCAATCTTACTGATTCGCTGCAGCCATTCATTTCAGAGCTTCTGCAACAAGCTCGAACTCATCTTCAAATATGGTACGTACACAGAGAAGAAGCCTGTCCTCACTGATGCGCGCTACCACAGGAACATCCGCTTTTCGGAGGCGGCGTTCTATGCTGTCAGCGGACTTGCCGCCAATGCTGACAGCTACTGCCCATCCGGGCAGCCGCACCATAGGCGCGGAGCCGCCGCCGATCTGGTCCTCTACAGGAACGATTTCGGCACCGGCACGGGGAAGAGCAGCCCTGATCACTTCAGCCAGGCGTTCTGCCTTGTCTTTCATATCTTCACTGCTCCCCGCGATCATATTCAGCACAGGTATATCCCTGATCGCGATCTCAGGATCTCTGTATTTTAACAGGGTCGCTTCAAGAGCGGCAAAAGTCATCTTGTCTACACGCATCGCGCGCGCAAGAGGATGTTTTTTCATCATACTGATGTATTTCTTTTTACCTACTATGATACCTGCCTGGGGTCCTCCGAGCAGCTTGTCGCCGCTGAACAGCATAACATCGATGCCCGTTGCAAGCGATGCGGGTATATTAGGCTCCCGGAGTCCGTATTCAGACATGTCGAGCATCAGGCCGTTACCCATATCAAATATGACCGGAAGACCGTATCTCTTTCCTATTTCAACCAGATCCTCAAGCTCAGCTTCCTCTGTGAATCCGACAATATCGTAATTGGACTTGTGCACCTTCATAAGCGCACCTGTCTCGAATCTCAATGCTCCACGCGGACCTTTCGGCGCCGGGTCGGCGGCAAGCATCTCTCCGGTCATGATAGCCTTCTCATAGTCTGAAGGCTTGGTCTTATTGCTCGTTCCCACTTCCTGAAGATATGCTCCGGACTGAGCCATGATATCCGGAATCCTGAATGCTCCTCCGATCTCCACCAGCTCGCCGCGGCTGACGATGATTTCCTTTCCCGCTCCCATCGCAGCAAGCACGATCATGGTAGCACTCGCATTGTTATTGACCACCATGGCATCCTCAGCCCCTGTGAGTTCGGCTATCAGTCCGCTCACAATGTCGTGCCTCGAGCCGCGCGCGCCTTTGCCGACATTGTACTCGAGATCGGAGTATCCTCTGGATACTCTGGCAACATTCTCGACCGCATCTTTGCAGAGAGGAGCTCTTCCCAGATTGGTATGCAGAATCGTTCCCGTTGCGTTGATCAGCGGAAACAGATTGAGTTCCTCTTCTTCCGCAAGCCGTTCAGCTGCCGCAGCAGCCACGCTTGCCGTTCCGAACTGGCTGAAGAATCTATCAAGAGCGGCTTTGCCTTCCTCTCCGTTTTCCGCTGCTGCATCCAGCTGAGCCAGATCGTCATCCTTAAGTCCCAGAATATTCTGTCTCATATTCGAAATGACGGATCGCACAGCCTCTGTGACAAGCAGGCTGCCCTTCTCTTCAGACAAAATAATAAGAGACCCCTCTTTCAGAACTTCATCTATTTTAGGGAGTCTCCTCAGTAATTCATTCTTATTCATTTCCCGGCCTCCTTTTAATATTGAGTGGCGGGAGTATGTGGGAATCGAACCCACCCGGGAGGCTACTAACCCCCTGCAAACGGTTTTGAAGACCGCGAGGCACACCAGCACCTATCTACCCCCAGGTCGCCTTGAAAAATCGGTGTTTCCTGCAGAAAACCGACTGCTTCGATGATTTTAGCAAAAAAACACAAGAGCATCAACTAATGCGATACTCTTATGCAGAATTATTTAAAAACACGATATCAGAACCATGGATTTCTATAGGTCAGCCTATAATAGACAGCACTCCGCGCAGCAGTTCCGGCGCATCAAGTATCACAACTGCCAGTCTGTCACGGACCCGGGTGATATCAGGATAGAAGAGATTCGGATACATCTGATCAGGATCCGGCTGAGGTATGCCTCTCATGAAACCTTCTTCGTCATAGTACAGAGAACTGTCCAGAAGCAGGACCACCTTGCTGTATTCGCGTCCTGTAATGTGACGGGTGCCGAAATTTTCCGCAACGTCAGCAAAGCGATCCTCCTTCCCCCGGTGGGCATTGATGAAAACATAGCCTCTGCCGCGGAAATACCTGATAATCTCACGGGCTTCATTTTCATCGCGGGCATAGTTGATCGATACGTTGCTGTATTCATAGGATTTCTCGGACACATAGCTGAGGTGGCGGAGTTTCCTTATGAAAGTGAACAGCTCCATATTCATCCTCAGTCTCTCCTTCAGCTCATATTCACCGCTGAGATCCAGACCGCTTATCTGACCGGCGATATCACGGTCCTTTTCCTGCATGGTAAGGATCGCGTCAGGATCTGTCGAGAAAATACAGACCTGTCCTTTTCGCTTAGCTGTGTCTGTTATGAGTCCGAATGTATCGCTTTCAAGGCGCTGGGATTCATCCACCAGAACATGGTCGTATAATGACAGACTCGCAGGATCCAGATTGACGGAATAAATAAAGTCGAGGTTTTCTATCACCTTGCTGATGATACGCAGGCCTTCAGAAGGCTCGCCGCCGCAGACTAAGAGGGTGCGGCCGCTGCCGGACAGGTACCTTGCCAGATCATATAGCAGCAGTGTTTTGCCCGTACAGGGTCTGCCGGTGATGTGATAGAAAGCATAACCTTCCGTGCTTCCTATGCTTTTGAGGATCTCGGACTTGACATAGTCCTGTGCCGGCGTCAGGAAATAATGATTCTGAAGAAACTTATCAGGATTTTCTTCAGGCGAGATCAGGTACTCTGAAGCCCGGAAAAGCCTTTCGATGTGGTCTTCATAATATGTTGCGCATTTTCTGACTGATCCGGCTATTTCACTGACAGTTGTCCGCACCAGATTGCCCCGGCGCGACAGTCTGTAACATGTCATCGTATCTGTAACGACAGTATAGAGCATCAGGGTTTTGCCGAGGTGTCCCAGATAGTGCCGGTTCTTGCGCAGCTGCGCCAGAATACTCTCCTCAGTCACATCCTGCGACTTGAGCTCTATGTTGAGGCAGTATCTGTCTGTCAGTTTGAGCATATCGAATTCCTTGCCTATCTGAGGAATGATGAATCCGAAATAAAACCCGTCGCACTCGGCAATAGTGATGCCTTCACCGATCAGAGCATCCGTAACTATCCGCAGGGAATCTATCTCGTGGATGCGGATGCGGTGATTGTCATGATCGCCGGCCGCGTGTTTTTCGGCTATATTAAAGAGTTCTTCATCACGGATACGTGAGACACTGAATATATTGACAGGTATCATAACTGCCTCCATAACTGCATCTGAACAGGATCTGAAATACCATTCTTCTGCATTGCCTTCTGTCTTTTCCTTATATATACAGTTTACCCCAAAAGAGCTCCCTGTGCACCCTTGCTTTTTCACCATTATGTAGTAGAATAGCTGTGTTCAACCGAACAAGCACTATCACAGAAACGGAGTATAATTAATGGAAGCAAAACTGAACAGAGAGCAGGCCAATGAACTGCTGCATAAATATGTCAAAGGCGAGCATTACATCACTCACAGCTACGCTGTTGAGGCGATCATGCGGGGACTGGCAAAACGTCTTGCCCCTGAAGACGTAGAGTACTGGGGCATCTGCGGACTCCTTCACGATCTTGATGAAGAGACCGCTCCATGGCGCGATGACATGGCCACACACGGTCCTGTTTCCGCGAAGATCCTTCAGGACGAAGGATACGGTGATCCTGTAATGGAAAACGCGATCATGTCCCACAACCCTATCTGCGGCAAGAAGCCTGAAACTACACTCGAGTATGCCCTGATCGCTGCCGACCCGATGTCGGGATTCATCAAGGCGATCGCTCAGATCTACCCTGACAAGAAGGTCGCAAGCGTCAAACACAAGTCGGTCAACAAGAGATTCAAGGAGACCAGATTCGCGGCAGGTGCCAACAGGCAGTTCATGATGGAGATAGAGAAGACCGGCATCAGCTGGGACGAGTTCATCGATATCGCTCTTGAATCCATGAGAGAGATCGCTGATGAGATCGGACTGTAATTAAAAGAAAGAGAAATAATCAACAATGAGCAAAATGTTTACTTTTTATCCCCAGGGCGTATGCTCCATGATGATCGAGATCGAGCTCGACGGAGACACTATCGGAGATGTCGTCTTTACCGGCGGCTGCAACGGCAACCTCAGCGGGATCTCCAAGCTCATCAAGGGAATGAAGGCCAGTGATGTCATCGAAAAACTCGAAGGCACCAGATGCGGATTCAATGAAACATCCTGCCCGGATCAGCTGAGCAAGGCATTGAGAGCCGCCATGGCGGAGCAGAACGCGTAGAGGCCCTCTTTCAGGGACAGTATTGGGAGAAAACTATGACTTTGCATAATAAATGGACCGGAGCTGCGCACCTTGAAGAGATCGCAGCTGAGATGACAGAAATCAACACCAAGCCGGATGAAGGAAGATTTCTCGGTATGGAAGCCATCGCCGAAGAAGCGATCGAGCATCTTCTTACCTCTATGTTCCCGTATCATTACGGCAAATGGCGCGGACGTTTTGTCGAGACTGAAAAAAGGACATGGGAACTCATGCGCGCTTATGACGCGCTGAGCCAGGCACTCAATCTGGTCTATGATACACCGGGAGAAACCGCTGAGAAGGTCGATGAGCTGATCAACGCTTTGCCGGGAATACTTGAAGTGCTCAAGACTGATGTAAGGGCCGGTTATGAAGGCGACCCGGCAGCCAAGAGCATGGATGAGGTTGTGATCACCTATCCCGCGTTCAAAGCTATCGCCATCTTCCGCATCGCGCACAAACTCTATGAAATGAAAGTACCGATGCTGCCCCGCATCATGACAGAGATCGCTCACAAGGCAACAGGGATCGATATCCATCCGGGCGCGACTATAGGCAACTATTTCTTCATCGACCATGGTACCGGTGTTGTTATCGGTGAGACGACCGTGATCGGCGAGCATGTCAAGCTTTACCAGCATGTAACACTCGGAGCCAAGAGTTTTGATCTCGCAGAAGACGGCACCCCTGTCAAAGGTATCAAGCGTCATCCTAACATCGGCAACAATGTCGTCATATATGCCGGAGCTACGATCCTCGGCGGTGATACATATATAGGAGATGACTGCGTTATCGGAGGTAATGTATGGCTGACACATTCCATTGACTCCGGTACGACCATCACCAACAAATCATCCGGTCAGCAGCTGTGGCCAGGCAGACGTGAGATAGAGAGCGGCAACATAGTATTGGATGAAACCAACTCAGCACTGTACATATGACAGCGAAAAAATTATGACAGCGGATCTGCCCGCTGTCTTTTTTTCTGAGAATGAGCTAAACTGTCAGCGCCATATCCACGACTGCGGCGAACTTCTCTGACACGTGTTTACCGGCTTCAGTCACTTCTTCGGCTGAGAGGGGCTGATCAAGGACTCCAGCCGCCATATTGGCAAGGAATGAGATTCCTATTACCTCGAGGCCGGCATGATTGGCAATGATCGCTTCCGGCACACTCGACATTCCGACCGCGTCGCCGCCTATGGTCCTTATCATTCTGATTTCGGCAGGTGTTTCGAAGGTCGGACCGGACATCATCGTATACACGCCCTCCCGCAGGACGATACCTGCAGCGGCTGCCTCAGCTTTAAGTTTCTCTCTCAGTTCCCTGTCATATGTATAGGTCATATCAGGAAACCTCGGACCGTACTCATCGAGATTCTCACCGATCAGAGGATTTGCGCCCGACAGATTGATGTGATCGCTGACCAGCATCAGGTCACCGGCTTTCCAGCTCTTATTGATACAGCCGGAGGCATTGGTTATGATCATTCTCCTGATTCCCAGTTCAACGAGCACTCTCGCAGGAAACGCTACTGCCTGCATATCCCCGGATTCGTAATAATGATATCTCCCTGCCAGAAGAACGACAGTCTTTCCTTTTCTCCTGCCGTATATCAGCTGTCCGCGGTGACCGTCGACCTTGCCGGCATGCATGTTCGGGATATCATTATAAGGTATGATAATCGCATCTTCGATCCCATCGGCATAGTTATTGAGACCTGTGCCCAGCACCATTCCCACTTCAGGTTCTCTGACACCCGCTTTCCTCAGATACTCCGCGGTCTCATGTATCCTGCTTCTCAGCTCATTATCCATACTTACCTCACTTTCAGCATTTCATTCTGATTCTGCAAAAACTCTAAACTAAAAGAGATCAATAATCAACTGCCATAATATGATCCCGGATGCAACAGGCAATAGAAAACCCCGCATCCTGTGCGGGGTATTGCTTTCTATTTAAGTCATATTATTAAGTTGTGAGTAACAATTTTGATTTTCTTTTCTCGTTGATACTCGGCAACCGGTCTGTTCTCTTAAGATCTTTCAGTCTCTTTTCACATATCTGACGCCTGTAAGCAGGCAACCTTGGCAGCGAGTCTATGCCGGATCAACCTCTCTATTTGAATATCCCATTGGTCCGTTCCTCCTCTTCCGCGCCTGTGCGCTTTATTATCCGACTTTCTTTCCTGTCACTTTCTGAAGTTCTTCGTCTGCTCGCATCCACGCTATTCAGCACGATCTTTCCTTCGCTGTGTACTTTCTCTGCCAGTTACTTTTTCTTCCAGGTACTTTTCCTCGGTTAGCCGTTTGTGTCAGCTCTGCATCCCTGCCTTGCCTCACCGTATCCCCGGTAATTCTTCCCCTGAATACTTCTTCACCGGACTCCTCTTCCACCTGCTACTCTCACCTCGTGCGATCTGCATTGTGGTGTGCTACAGATCTTAATCTGTGATCCTTTGCTGTGTCGGATTATGTCTCTTTCTTTGTTGTTTTGATTTTAGTGCAATCAGCACAAAAAATCAAGAATTTTTTTGTTCTAAAACAATACATAACACTTAACGGATGGTAAGCGTTATGTATTGTTTTGTACTAAGAAAAAAACACCCCATGTCAGCTGTAAGACAGCGAACATGAGGTGTTAGTTCATCAATCAGTCAATGACAGCCGGAATCAGTCCTCCAGCAGCAGCTCTGCGATCTGTACCGCGTTAGTTGCAGCGCCCTTTCTGACCTGGTCACCGCAGCACCATACGTTGATTCCATTCTCGTTGACGAGGTCTCTTCTGATCCTGCCTACGAATACGATGTCCTGGTTGGATGTGAGGATCGGCATCGGATATACCTTCTCATTCGGCTCATCATAGAGTCTGCATCCAGGTGCCTCTGCAACAGCTGCCCTCACGTCATCCAGATCAAGTCTCTCCTCTGTGATCACGTCAATGGATACAGCATGAGATCTTTCAACCGGTACTCTGACGCATGTGCAGGAAACCTTGAGTTCAGGAAGATGCATGATCTTGCGGCCTTCGTTCTGGAGCTTCATCTCCTCGGATGAATAGAGATTCTCTCCGAATCCGCCGATCTGAGGAATTACGTTATATGCGATCTGATACTGGAATACCTTAGGCTGGATATCAGCGCCATATGAATTGCCCTCGCCTCCTGCAGCTCTTGCGGCAAGGATCTGTTCGGACTGATCATACATCTCTATAGGACCGGCAGCTCCGGCACCGCTGGTTGCCTGATAGGAAGAAGCGTAGATGCCCTTGATCTTCGACAGCTTGTTGATCGCATTGATCGCTACCAGTGAGATAATGGTCGTGCAGTTCGGGTTACTGATGATGCCGTTATGCCACTTCACATCTTCAGGGTTGATCTCAGGAACTACCAGAGGAACATCATCACAGAGTCTGAATGCTGATGAGTTGTCGACGAAAACAGCACCTGCAGCCTTGATATGAGGAGCCATAGCCTCCGCGATATCATTCTCGGAAGCGCCGAGTACGATGTCAAGTCCGTCAAAAGCAGTCTCGCATGTTCTCTGAATAACAACATCTCCGAATGGAGTCGACAGAGTTTTGCCCTCTGATCTCTCACTTGCGAGGCATCTCAGCTCGCCTACCGGGAAATTCCTCTCTGCCAGCACTTTGATCATCTGCTGTCCTACAGCGCCAGTTGCGCCCATAACACCTACGTTGTACTTTTTCATTTCTGTCCCTTTCTTTATATATTGATTATAAATGTAAAACTATTTTATCTAGAGCGCGAAACTCTCGTACAGGACTCTGACAGTCTTCTCAAAGTCCTCTGTGTATACACCGATCATGATGTTGATCTCATCCGCGCCCTGTTCTATCGTTCTGATGTTGATCTTTTCTTCTCCGAGAGCCTTGAAGATCCTTCCGCTGATACCTGTCCGGTAAGCCATCTGCCGGCCGACGATCGCTATCAGGCTGATGCCTTCCGTCAGTTCGCAGCTGTCGATGCTTTCATTCTCCTGCAGTTCGTGCATCAGATCGTATTTTCTTGTCCTGATACTTTCACTCGGGAATACCACGGAGAAACTGTCCACACCGCTTGGCACCTGCTCAACAGGGATCTCATAGCGGTCGAAGATCTCAAGGACCTGCCTGAGGAGACTGATCTTATTCTCTCCGATCCTGGTTTTGTATATATTAATGATAGAATAATCCTTCTTGCCGGCGATACCGGTGATAAATCTCTCGTGTTCCTCCTTCAGTTCATCATCGAATTTCTCTCCGATAATAGTACCCGGATCGTCAGGCGCGTTGGTGTTGCGGATATTGACCGGAATATCCTTGATCCTGACCGGGAACACCGTGTCCTCATGAAGCACGCTGGCACCCATGTAGCTGAGTTCTCTCAGTTCATCGTATGTGACTCTCGCGATAGTCTTAGGATTCTTAACGATCCTCGGGTCTACCATCAGTATGCCGGAAACATCGGTCCAGTTTTCATAGATATCAGCTCCGAGGAATGAAGCTGCCAGGGCACCGGTGATGTCCGAGCCGCCCCTCGGGAAGACGCGGATCTCTCCGCTCGGATATGCCCCGTAGAATCCCGGTGTAACGATCTTCTCATATATATTCTTATATTCGCGGAGCTTTGCTTCTGACTTCTTGTTATCCACCTTGCCGTTGTAGTCGAATACCAGCCAGTCTGCGGCATCAACGAATGTGTATCCGAGATATTCAGCCATCAGCAGCGCACAGAAATATTCTCCCCTGGAGGCAATGTGATCAACGGATGTGGACTTGTCGATCCCGGCAAAAGTCTCATCAATGATCTTTTCTATGTCTGTCCTGAGCCCGCAGTTCTCCCGGATCTCCTCATATCTCTCCTTGATCATTCCGAGAATGTGATCATACGCTACTCCATACTTGATATGAGCGTGGATCAGGTACAGAAGATCGGTTATCTTGCTGTCTCCTTTATTTCTCTTGCCCGGAGCGGAAACGATCACGGCTTCCCTCGACGCTTCGCTTTCTACGATTCCCTTGACCTTGGCAAACTGTGTGCTGTCTGCCAGACTTGATCCGCCGAACTTAAGTACTTTTAGCATTCAATTCCTCCGTTGTCCCGGCTGCCTCTGCGGGCAGCTTCTTTGTTTTTTTGTTAAAGCAATCTGATGATTTGCCGTTATTTCTATTTTTTTACGAACAATAGTTGTTATCAGATACAAATTATTCGCCTATTTTTTCATGTTTTCCGTTATTTACGGACAATTTGTGTGTAAGTGTCCGCGCCTTGAAAACACTTGTCTTTGCGATGGAAATAATGTAACATAAACGCGGATGTTTTTCAAGCTGAAGCGCATTCTGAAGACAGATCCCGCGCACAGCAGATGTTCAACAATTCAAAAATACAGGAGTATCAATATGATCAACTACATTAGCACAAGGAATCCTGATCACAAGGTCACTTCCAGCAAAGCCATACTCTCGGGACAGGCGCCGGATGGCGGACTTTACATTCCCGAGCATCTTGAAGATATAAAATGTGACTATCACGATATAATCAGCGGTGATTTCCGCAGCATGGCCAAAGCCGTGTGGAACATCTTTTTCCCGGACTATGGTCCGGATAAGATCGATGAACTCGTGGAAAAGAGCTATGAAGGCAAATTCTCTTCGCCTGAGATCACCCCTGTGGTAAAAGTCGCCGGCAGTCATGTGCTCGAGCTCTACCACGGACCTACATCCGCGTTCAAAGATGTAGCTCTTTCAGCACTGCCTAATCTTCTTACAGCAGCGCGCGAGATGAATGATTTCACCGATGAGATCATGATACTGACTGCTACTTCCGGAGATACAGGCAGCGCCGCGCTGTGCGGGTTCGGAGGAGTTCCGGGAACAAGGATCGTTGTATTCTACCCTTACGGAGGAGTCTCCGAGACCCAGCGTCTTCAGATGGTGACCGCTCCGGGAGCAAATGCGTCTGCCTGTGCTATTCGCGGCAATTTTGACGATGCGCAGACCGGAGTCAAGAAGCTTTTCCGCGAGATCCCTCAGCCGGTTAAGGGCGTCTCCCTCTCGAGTGCTAATTCCATCAATATCGGAAGACTGGTTCCGCAGGTCGTATATTACTTCGCTGCATACAGCCAGCTGCTCTCTGAAGGAGTGATCGCTGACGGGGATAATGTGGACTACATTGTGCCTACAGGTAATTTCGGCGATATAATGGCAGGATATTTCGCTCTCAAGATGGGGCTTCCTGTCGGCAGGCTCATCTGCGCGTCCAACCGCAATGATGTTCTCACCGAGTTCCTCGGGACAGGACATTACAACCGGAAGAGAGACTTCCACAAGACTACTTCTCCATCGATGGATATCCTGGTTTCCAGCAATCTCGAAAGACTTCTCTACTATGTATGCGGCGCGGATCACACGGTAGAGTACATGAAAGCCCTCAATGAGACAGGAGAATATCAGATCACGCAGTCTGAGCTTGAGGAGATACAGAGTATTTTCACAGGAGCATGCGCAAGTGATGAAGAGGGAGCGGCCGCCATTCGCTCGGTATTCCTTTCTGATCACTATCTGATGGATACACATACATCCATAGCCTGGTCGTGTATGGAGAAACTCCGCAGCAGTTCGGACGTACTTTCCGGCAAGGCCTCCGTTGTTCTGTCAACTGCCTCGCCATACAAGTTCTCACGCGCGGTGCTCTCTGCGCTCGGAGAAGAACCGGGCGAAAGCGATGAAGCCAATATGGATCGTGTTCATGAAGTCACAGGCGCAATGATCCCTGATGGACTTGCGGGAATTTTCTCACGGGAAGTCAGATGCAAGGATGTGATTGATATCGCTGAAATGAAACAGTATGTGATCAGCAAATCAGAATAATCACAGAAAGCATCCCTTTAAGTCAGCAGGGATGCTTTTTACTATAAGTTAAGTCACGCTTAACTTGTAGTAAGCAAAGAATAAGTATAATAAATAATATCTATTATTGATAAATTTGATAACAAGGGGTAATATCAGATATGCAAGGAAAATACTTGATCGTAGACAAAGCTTTACTACCCCCATATCTCGAGAAAGTCGCCCAGGCCAGAGAACTGCTGGATGAGGGTCAGGCCAGAGATGTCAGTGAAGCAGTCAGGATGGTCGGAATATCCCGGAGCACTTACTACAAGTACCGCGACCGTGTCAGAGATATAAGCACGATCTCCATGGACCGCCACGCTATCATCAGCATGATGATGAGCCACAGAGTAGGTGTGCTTTCGAATGTTATCGGAGTCATCTCCAGTTACGATTACAGTGTATGGACTATCACTCAGAATCCTCCCGTAGACGCCAAGGCCAACGTTGTAATAACGCTCGAGCTTGGTGAGGATGCCGATAATCTCGATGATATGATCAAAGAGATCAGCAACATTCCGGGGCTCTCCAAAGTACAGCTCCTGGGTATGGATTAGGAGGACTTTTTTAATGGATTTCAAACAAATCGAAGCTTTTGTCAATGTTGTCAGATTCAAGAGCTTCAGCAAGGCCGCTGACGCGACCTTCTTTACGCAGCCTACTATCAGCACACACATCCGCAATCTTGAAAAGGAACTGGGAGTCAAACTCCTCGACCGCAAGAGCCGTATCGTTGAGATGACCCCGCAGGGATCAAAATTTTACAAGTACGCTGTTGAGATGATCAATGCCAGAGCTCAGGCTTTTGATGCTCTGAGCAGTGATACCGATAATGTCAAAGGTATACTTGAGATACAGGCATCCTCGATCCCGAGTGTTACCTTTCTCCCGGATCTCCTTGCGGGTTTCCGGCGGGAGCACAAAGGCATACAGTACTATGTCTCCTCTTCTGATACACAGACTGTGATCGACAACATCCTGGAAAGACGCGGTGAGATCGGTTTTATAGGTGAAGAGTATATCAGCAATGCCATTGAACTGACCAAAGTAGCTACTGACAAAGCTGTCATGATAGCGCCTGAGTCGTTTAACATCGACAGCAGGATAAAGATGTCTGAAGCTGTTACCTATCCGTTCATATGGCGTGAAACCGGATCGGCAACACGCAAGACTTTTGAGGCCGCGGCAGTTGCCTCCGGCTTTGATAAGGAGATGTTCGATGTAGCAGCCTTGTTCAATGACATGGACTCCATCATCCGATCCGTAGAAGCAGGTCTCGGTGTAGCTATTATTTCCGAGAAAGTCGCTTCTACCGTAGGCGGCAATGTCAAAATTGTCGAGATCGAAGACTATAGAGAAAACCGGTCTTTTTACATGATCAATCTCCGCAGCATCTCTCTCTCTCCTGCAGCGGAAGCTTTTTCCGAATACGTCAAGAGCCGAGTCTGAGGAGAAAGAATTATCACGGACAATCAAAGAGCAGCCCGTTGCTTATCCGCAATGAGCTGCTCTTTTGGTTCAATCATGTATTTCGATAGAGAATCTCCCAACCTTCGGTTTGAAGCATCCTATCACATCAGTCTCGCAGCCTCTCTCGCCAAGCTGCTCCTGCAGCCTCGGAAGTTCCTTCTCATTCACTGCTATCAGCAGACCTCCGGATGACTGCGGATCATACAGGCAGTCTATCAGCGCTCTCAGGCCGGCATCACGCAGCGGATCCCTGGACAGATACTCTATGACTTCGCCTTCCATATAGTCT
This sequence comes from Anaerovoracaceae bacterium, assembly GCA_045113935.1. Lineage (GTDB taxonomy): Bacteria > Bacillota > Clostridia > Peptostreptococcales > Anaerovoracaceae > Crickella. The sequence goes on along the minus strand of JBGUJM010000065.1, from coordinate 10,890 downwards.
CTGTTCCGGTAAGCTCCTGCCGGTATGATACCCATAGAAGCCATTTCAATAGCTCTCGGGAATACAGGGACCTTGTGGCTGTAGAGCTCGAGAGTCACATTTCCGGCTCTCGCCATCTCTGCCGCATGTCCGATGAGCCCGAATCCGGTGATATCCGTACACCCATCTACTTTGACACCCTTCATCGCCTCCCATGCATACTTATTCAGAAATGCCATGGTAGCTTCGATCTCATCGTTTTCTTCATCTGTCAGGAGATCGACCTTGGCCGCTGTTGTCAGGATACCTGTTCCGATCCTTTTGGTAATGACCAGAAGATTGCCCGCATTGGCGCTGTTGCTGAGGATATCGTCGGGATGCGCAAATCCGGTGACAGACAGTCCGTATTTCGGTTCCTTGTCGTCGATGCTGTGTCCTCCGACAATGGTAGCGCCGCATTCGGAGACCTTGTCATTTCCTCCCTCAAGGATGGCTTTGACCGCGTCAAGCGGAAGCTTGCCGTTAGGGAAAGTCAGCAGATTCATCGCGAGCTTCGGTTCCCCTCCCATCGCGTAGACATCGCTCAGGGAATTAGCCGCAGCAATCTGGCCGAACATATACGGATCATCGACTATAGGCGGGAAGAAGTCTACGGTATTGATTATGGCAATATCATCCGTCAGCTTGTATACACACGCGTCGTCGCTGCTTTCGAATCCTATCAGGATCCTCGGATCGCTGATCTTAGGCAGACCCGCGAGAATATTTGACAGGACACCCGGCCCTATTTTGGCGCCTCAACCACCGGCACTCGTCATCTCAGTCAGCCTGACCTTGTCTCCCTGTGCCGGAACATCTGCCGGTTTCTTCGGCGGCTCGATATGACATGCCAGAGCTGCCTTCGCTTCTCTTAACTTTTCGTTATCTATCTCTTTACCCATGTAAGTATTGTAACACAGTAATAACAACAAATACGATACAGTATTCAGGAGAATTGCCTTAGCCCTTCTGCCACTTAATAAAATACAAAAAATCAACAGAAAAAAGTTGTCGCTGATGTCTTCTGTCAGTATAATGTTCGTGGCAATTTTACAGTATGTATATTTAAAAAGAGGTCAATATGGCTAGACAGAGAAAAATTATCGGTATACAGGAGAGAGTGCCTCTGACTCAGGGGATTCCGCTCTCTATACAGCACACTTTCGCTATGTTCAGCGCTTCTGTGCTGGTTCCTTACATCCTTGGGATCAACCCATCCATCGCTCTTCTGATGAATGGTATCGGAACATTTATATTTATCATCAGCACCAAGGGCAGAGCGCCTGCTTACCTTGGCTCCTCATTCGCCTTCATTTCACCTGCACTGCTGGTAATAGGCACGGAAGGACTCGGGTACAGATATGCTCTGGGCGGCTTCGTGGTAACAGGCCTGCTGATGTGCGCGATCGCGATCCTCATCAAGTTCGTAGGAACGAAGTGGATCGATGCCATCCTTCCTCCTGCCGCTATGGGTCCTGTTGTAGCTCTCATCGGACTTGAGCTTGCAGGCAACGCGGCTCAGACCGGTGGTATCCTTAACTCGGACGGAAGCATGGTTGAGAATATTGACCCTAAGGTCCTTACCGTATTCCTCATCACATTGCTCCTCGCAGTGTTCGGCGGAGTTCTGTACAGAGGTTTTGCCAGCGCGATAGCTATCCTGATCGCGATTATCGCAGGATATGTCGCAGCACTTGCTTTCGGTCTGGTTGACTTCTCTACAGTAGGACAGGCATCTGTCTTCGAACTGCCGGCATTCCAGACACCGCAGTGGAGCATGCAGGCTATACTGATAATAATCCCGGCGACCCTCGTAGTCGTTTCCGAGCATATCGGACATCAGGTAGTCACTTCCGAGGTCGTAGGCAAAGATCTCCTTGCAGATCCGGGTCTGCACAGATCCATGTTTGCTGACGGATTCTCAACAGCCCTCTCCGGGTTCTGCGGATCCTGCCCGACAACAACTTACGGCGAAAACATCGGAGTTATGGCTATCACCAAGGTTTACAGTGTATGGGTCATCGGCGGCGCTGCTGCATTCTCGATCGCCCTTTCATTCATAGGCAAAGCTTCCGCTCTCATCCAGACCATTCCGGGTCCTGTTATGGGCGGCGTCAGCTTCCTGCTCTACGGTATGATCGGAGCATCCGGTATCCGCCTGATGGTAGACTCCAAGATCGACTACTCCAAGCCGCGTAACCTCGCGATGACATCAGTTGTATTCGTTGTAGGTCTCTCCGGCATTGCAATCAATCTCGGGAGTGCCCAGCTCTCCGGCATGAGCCTTGCGGCAGTTACAGGCATGCTCCTCGGACTCGTTATGTATCTGCTTGACAAGTTCCATCTTACCAATGAGTATGACTCCGGTGAGGATGCTGAATATTCAGCTGATGCAGAAAGCGAAGCGGCAGATCTTTAAAAACATTGACACAGACAGCCTCACGGATGTATGATACCTGCAGGCAAAATATACTAATATGGAATATAGTGAGCGCGGAGATTATTCTCAAAACGCTCACTTTTTTCTGGCATTTTTCAGTATACTAATAAGGGATATCCCGGATAATCTAATTATTATGAAGGAGAAACAAAATGGGTAAAGAGAGAATTCTGGTCATGAACCTCGGTTCGACATCCAGCAAGATCGCCGTTTATGACGATGACAAAGAAGTTTTCAATGATACGATCCGTCACACGACAGAGGAGCTCGCTCCATTCGGTGACGTAACTGAGCAGTACGAGTTCAGATACAATAAGATCAAAGAGTCCCTTGCGGCCAACGGTATCAGCATGGACAGCCTTACTGCTGCAGTTTCAAGAGGCGGAAACATCGTGCCTTGTCCGCACGGCGCTATTGGCATCGACCAGGCAATGATCGATTTTCTCACCAGACCGGAAGATCTGGCAAAACACCCTTCCCTGATCGGAAGCATGATCGCTTTCGATCTGAATAAAGAACGCGGCATTCCTGTATGCATCTACGATGCGATAGGAACCGATGAAAAGATGCCTGTCGCAAGAGTCAGCGGCGTACCTGAGATCCCTCATTTCACCGTCGGCCACACACTCAATACCAGAGCTATGGCCATCAAGTGCGCAGAGGAAAAGCTCGGCAGGAAGTTTGATGAGTGCACATTCATAGTTGCTCATCTCGGCGGCGGAAGCTCTATCAGGCTCTACAAAGACGGCGTGAATATCGACTCCGTCAATGATGACGAAGGCAACTTCACCCCTGAAAGAGGCGGCGGCGTCAGTGCAAAACGTCTTGTCGATCTCTGCTACAGCGGCAAGTATACTTACAAAGAAGCAATGAAGCTGTTCCACGGTAAGGGCGGCCTTTCAGCACACCTCGGCACAGTTGATGCAAGAGATGTAGAGGCAATGATCGCAAACGGTGATGAGTATGCCAGAATCGTATATGAGGCTATGGCTTTCACTGTAGCCAAGGACATTGCAAAGCTTGCTGCAGTCGTATGCGGCAAAGTAGACCGCATCATCCTGACAGGCGGTATAGCTTACTCGAAATACATTTCGGATTATATCTCAGAGCATGTATCCTTCATCGCTCCTGTTGAAGTAATGCCGGGTGAATTCGAGATGGAAGCCCTCGCAGCCGGCTGTCTCAGAGTCCTGCGCGGTGAAGAAGAGCTTCAGGACTTCGGCGAGATCGCAGCATCCGCGGAAGACAGGATCAGCATCGTGCCGGGAGTAAAGCCGGGCACAGTACCTGCAAGATAATGATTTTAAAAGGTGTGTCAGTGAATATCCACTGACACACCTTTTTGTTTCTTTCCTTACGGAGCATCCTCTCCGTGTTTTTTATTTTTTGAACTTTTTGCCGAGATTGATCCAGGATTCGCGTGATCTGTGGATCATTTCATTGGATCCGCAGAATGAAGCTCTTACCCAGCCCGGGCCGTGGAACGCGCTTCCCGGAGTGATAAGGATCCTCTCCTCTTTAGCGGCTTTAACGAATTCTAACTCATCCGGAACAGGGGATTTGATCCACATGTAGAATGCGCCCTGAGGATAGAGCGCCTCGAGTCCCGCTTCGGTTATGATCTCGTACAGATCGTGCGCATTTCTCTTATAATAATCAAGATCTGATCTTTTCTTAAGGCATCTTTCTACGATCAGCTCCTGAATTGTAGGCGCATTGGTACCGCCCAGCACTCTGCAGGCAACAACGAGCGCCGCAGCAAGTTCATCATGTCCCTCAGCACACTTCGGAACCGCTACATATCCTATCCTGTCACCCGGCATGGACAGTGACTTGGACCACGAATAAGCTATGAGAGAATCTGCGTAATAGTCTCCCGGGAACGGGACATCAGCGTCATTATAAACAAGTTCTCTGTATGGCTCATCGCATATGAGATAGATGGTATGTCCGAACTTCTCCTCTGCTTCTCTGAGAACATCAGCTACTGCATCCAGAGCCTCTCTTGAATAGATCTTGCCTGTAGGATTGTTAGGGTTGTTGAGCATAACAGCCTTGACTTCAGGGACCAGAGCCTTTCTGAGTGCTTCTGCATCAGGATCGAAGTTCAGCGCTTCATTGGCCGGGATCTCAATCGTATCAGCACCCCAGTTCCGTGCCCAGTTACCGTATTCCACAAAGTATGGCGCAAACACGACAAGCTTGTCGCCCGGATCAAAGATGCACTTGTTGATCATATTTATTGAATAAGCGGCTCCGCATGACATGATAATGTGGTCAACATCAAAATAGTCACCGCCGGCTCTTTCGTTAAGGTCATCCGCAATGGCCTTTCTTGTCGATTCATATCCCGCGTTCGATGGGTATCCGTGTACCAGAAGCGGATCGAGCTCATGGTTGATCTCGTCAATGGCGTCAAACACCTCCTGAGGCGGCTTCAGTCCCGGATTGCCTATGCTGAAGTCATAGACATTCTCCTTGCCGTATATTTTTGCCATTTTCTTGCCTTCTTCGAACATGGCTCTGATCTGTGAACTTCCGGCCATGAACGGTTCCATTGCTTTCGAAATCATGTTATTAACCTCCTGTCAGGAAATTTATTATTTATTGTGATTATTGTACCACATTCTGCACATAATAGCGCAAAACAACTGTACACTTTCTCCCCCATGTTTGTTGCATTATTATGGCTTTTCATAGCTTTGTGGGTTGAATTATTTTGTTAATTATTCAATAATAAGATGATTGGGTTTAAACCACTTTTGCTTTATTTTTAATTATTGGAGGAGATAATTATGGCAACTTATGATTGGAGCAAGTTCGGTCTGCATGTTCCTGAAATGATGCTTCCTGCAGAGGGAACAGACTATTTCAAGTGGGCAGTTGTAGCATGCGATCAGTTCACCTCAGAACCTGAGTACTGGGACAAAGTCGAGGAGATCGTAGGAGATGCACCATCCACTCTCAGGCTGATGCTTCCTGAACTCTATCTTGACGGACCGGATGAAGCTGACAGGATCAAGGCTGTACGTGCAGCAATGGATAAGTATCTTACTGATGGTACGCTGAGAAAAATGGAGCCGGGCTGCATGCTCGTCAAGAGAACAGCTGAAGGACGTACACGTTTGGGTCTCGTTATCGCTACAGACCTTGAAGCCTATGATTTTACCAAGGGATCACAGTCACTCACCAGAGCTACTGAGGGCACAGTAGTTGAGCGTATCCCGCCTCGCCTGAGGATCAGAGGCGATGCCCCTATCGAAATGCCTCACATCCTTATTCTGATCGATGACCCTGACAAGACTGTTATCGAGCCACTCGTCAACCAGCCTAAGGAAGTCATCTATGATACAGATCTCATGATGGACGGCGGACACATCACCGGATGCTTCATCAAGGAGAAAGATCTGGAAGGCGCTAAGGAAGCTCTCTCTGCACTCTATGACAAGGCCGAGGCAAAATACGGCGCAGGTCATGTTATCTTCCAGGCTATGGGAGACGGCAACCACTCCCTCGCTACAGCTAAGACTGCATGGGAAAACATCAAGAAGACTCTGTCTCCTGAAGAGATCGAGGGACATCCTGCAAGATATGCTCTCTGTGAGATCGAGAACATTCATGATGACGGCATCGTATTCGAGCCTATCCACAGAGTCATCTTCGCTAAGAAGGGACAGAGCGGAATGGATCTCGTAAACCAGGTCGTTGACCTTCTCGGACAGTTCAATGGCAAGGCTTATCTTGCTGATGCTGATGCAGCAGTACCGGAAGGCGCATTCGAAGTTCCTTACATCACCGGCGCAGGCTGCGGCAAGATCATTATCGAGGAGCCTGAGAACAAGCTCGAGGTAGGAGCTCTCCAGCATGTACTCGACATCATGGTAAAGGAAAACAAAGACTGCGATATCGACTACATCCACGGAACAGAAGCGGTCAACAGGATCGGTTCAAGAGACGGCAATGCCGGATTCATGCTTCCTGCAATGGACAAGTTCATGCTCTTCCCTGCTGTTGCAGCAGACGGAGCGCTTCCGAGAAAGACCTTCTCCATGGGCGAAGCTAATGAGAAGAGATACTACATCGAGGCACGCTACATCGCTAAGTAAGAATCTCTGCGAATCAATAAGCAATAAAAGCAGTGAGGATCCTCCGGGACTCCTCACTGTTTTTCCTATATTGATTGTTTATCCTGATTATCCGAAGGAGTTCCGCTGTTATCCCCGGATGGCTTTTCAGGTGGTGTTCCGCCTTTCTCTCCGGATGGCTTCTCCGGCGGTGTTCTGCCCTTACCGCCGTCTGGCGGAGCCTGGCCGTCTCCCGGCTTTCCGCCCGGGCCTCCGGAGCTACTCTCGGTTTTGACTTCAAAAGCCGTGCCTTCCGATGCTGCTCCTTCTGTGTATTCTTTGCCGTCTACATAGAGCTTGTGTCCGTTGAGATTTATGGCTGATCCCTTGTTCACGGTCAGACTGCTGATATATGAGTCGGCAGTCAGGGTCCAGGTGCTTCCGTCTTCGATCTCAACATATACGTCTCCCTTCTGTCCTTCGGTATTGATCGCACCTGTGAACGAGGAATTCTCTTTCAGGTATAGATTAAGTGTGGAAATATCATCCACGATCATATCACCTTCGATCGTCTGTCCGGAAGCGTTGAGATTGACTTTTCCGCCGTTGCTGCCTTCATTGCCCCAGCCTGCAGCTTCTGCCCTGAGGAAAACACCGTCAGCGTCTTCATTGGAGATAGCTACACCGCTGAGCGTGATGTCAGTCGCAGTATTATTGACAAAGAAAATGTCTCCATTCTTATTCGTTATGCTTCCGCCATTGGCCGTGAAAGATGATTTTCCCTCTGCCGCATCTCCCGACATAGACTGGTAGATCATGACAGCCTGGTAATAATCTGACTTATCTGAGTTTTTGCTGTTATTGTCAGCAACAAGAGTATCGTTGTTGAGGGTGACTGAATTCTTTCCCTCTATCACTACCCCCTGAGCCGAAGTCGATTCCAGATACGCATCGCTGACTGCAATATCAGCAGTTGAATATATAACCGGTGAACCCTTGCCGCTTGTTTTATAGTATCCTTTTGTTACATTGACAGTACCGCCGCCTCTGTCTGATCTGATCGCCGCGGACGAGTTTCCGGATGTCGTGATCGTCAGGTTATCCGCATTCATAATGCCACCACCTGTTGTCATCAGACCGCCTGAGCAGTTGCCGGATGTTTCGATCACCGAGTCAGCGATATTGACCACAGTGCCTTCTCCGTAAGAGAAAACCGCGTTGGCATGAGTGCCGTCAGTTTCGATCAGAGAGTCTCTGATCGTCAGCGTTCCCTTTTCTGTCGCGAAAACTGCTGCGTTTTCACCGTAAAAATCCGCTTCGTCTCCATCTGCTTCACCTGTTTTTGTGACTTTGATGTTGGAGTACTCGGCAGTCTCTCCGCTCACCTCAACAGCATGTCCTCCGTCCTCACTGTTTTCGATCGTCTCATTAACTGTTATATCATCCTTAGTGAGATAGTCAGCTGCGGAAGCTGCAGAAGTTGCAGACTCTTCAGCTTCGGATGCTTCCTGGCCTGAACAAGCGGCCATCGATACCATCAGCATGGCAGCGATCCCCATCGCGATGAATTTTCTGCCTTTGGTTTTAAGTTTCATTCAGTATGCTCCTTTCATATGTACAGCACTCTTCCGCATTGCAGCGGTACAGGCTGTCTTCTGTGTTTTCACAGTTGCATAATAAACTTCTATCCTAAAACAAACCTAAAAGGTTCTCCGGAAAAGCAGAAAACGCAGACCGTAGCAATCTGCGTTTCTGTTTATGAATTTTAATTCTTAAATCGGTAAATACTATACAAGTTCTCCTGCGTCTGCCTTAGTCTGTTCTTCCGGTGTCATCTTAGTGACGGTAATACCCAGAATTGCCATTACGAAGCATACTATAGGCATTGTATAGTTGAATACAGCCCATGGAGCATAAACGGCAGTAGTCACACCGAGAGTTGTTCCGATGAACACACCGCAGGTATTCCAAGGAACGAGACATGAGGTGACGGTTCCCGCTGACTCAAGAGCATTGGACAGGCACTTAGGATGCAGTCCCCTTTCCCTGTATGTCGGAGCATACATTCTTCCCGGGAGGAGGATCGATACATACTGTTCAGGGATGACTATATTGGAAAGCACGCATGTGACCTCTGTTGCGCCGATGAGACCGGCATCGCTTTTCATACGGCTGATCAGCGCATTGATGATAACAGCAAGCTGTCCGGTGCCCTCCATGATACCGCCGAACATCATAGCGATCATTGTCATGAGGATCGAAGAGGACATATTCATAAGACCTCCCGTTGAGAGCAGATCATTCAGGGACTCGATCTCCGATTCGCAAACGAAACCATTCATCGAAACATCAAGAATATCTCCGAAACTGACACCGCCCTGTGCAAAAGGAGCCATAACAGCAGCTGTCAGAAGTCCGAGGGTTATTCCCGGGATCGCCGGCACCTTGAGCGCGATGGACAGAATTACAACCAGCGGCGGCAGCAACAGCAGCGGATTGATATTGAATGTATCTCTTAGACCCTCCATCAGTATCGTGGCCTGAGAAGTATCGACGTTGCCTCCGGAAGCATGCATGAATCCGTAGATCCCGAAGAATAAGATCGCAATGCCATATGCGACTCCAGTCGCTTTGAGCATGTATTTCACATGTGTGAAAACATCTGTACCTGCCATAGCAGGAGCCAGATTGGTCGTATCGGAAAGCGGTGACATCTTGTCTCCGAAATATGCCCCGGAAATGACTGCGCCCGCAGTAGGTCCTATCGGCATCCCGAGTCCTGTTCCTATGCCTATAAGCGCCAGTCCCATGGTACCCATCGTTCCCCATGAAGTACCTGTCGCAAGAGCGGTGATCGAACAGATCAGCAATGCCGCAACCAGGAAGAACTTCGGCGACAGAAGCTTGAGTCCATAATAGATCATGGTCGGGATGGTTCCTGATATGAGCCATGTTCCGATCATCATGCCGACAATAGCAAGTATCAGCAGCGACTGCATCGCTTTGCCGATTCCGTCGACCATGAATTTTTCGATCTGTGACCATTTATATCCGAGTGTCATGGCTACTATCGCAGAAATGATAACGCCTATAAACATCGGAATATGCGGATCCGCCCCGAACTTGATGATTCCTATAGACATCACTATTACAAGTCCGAGCAGGGATATCAGCGCATGCCCTATTGTAGGGGATTTGATTTCTCTCTCTTCTGTAAAAATATTTTTCATCACAATTCCTTTACCCTTCCGGCATATATGCCGTATTTTTAATTAAAAATAATTATAACATTTAAAATGCCAATAATCGACATGCATTAAATTATATGCAAAAAAGTTAATAATTATGCAATTGCGGGTATATTGATACCTCCCATGTGATAATCGTCCTGCTATGTAACCGGGAATAATTTAAATTGCCTGAACAAAACAAGCGGTGGATGTTGTGTCCACCGCTTTTACTGTGTCCGGAAATCACAGTCTGTATATAGAATGTGGCAAGAGAATCTTTCTCATGACACATTTAATTAAGGTTGAGTCTGTTCTCCATGAAGTACTTGCAGATGAAGAAGTAGAGCGCACCGAGTGCTGCGGTTACGAGCATTCCGCTTCCGAAAAGCCCATTCAGTTCCAGCACCGACTCAATATTGCTGAGAAGGTGCGGGAACAATCCGATCAGTATCCTGCCGATCGTTGCTTCGAATACCAGCAGACCTATATATGCTCCGATTGAAGCCATCGTTGTATGCTTCTGAGCCTGATAGCCGATCGTGATAGCAGCGTAGATCGCCAGAATACTCTTGGTAATACTGAATGCCATCAGGATAATGAACTCAAGCAATGCCAGCCATTCTCCGGCTGTAGTTTTTGCGATCTGGCGGAAAATCTCTGCCCATGGGATATCAATACCGAAAAGCACTCCGCTGAAAATTGCTATCAGAAGTCCGGTAACGAGCATCGCCACTCCCGAGAGCAGAACCCAGATAAGCGCTGATATGCCTTTGCTGGCAATGTGCTCTGATACCGTGACCGGGAGAACCTGATTGAAATATGCCTCATCTCCCAGAAGACTGTTGCTGTATCTCTGAATGATCAGGATAACTGACATTACCAGTACAGCGGTTGCCATCGCTGAATAAAGCAGTCCTGTAATAACTACCATAAAATCCGATTCTGAAGAGGCCGGTCCGACAGCCAGTCCGAGCAGCACCGCGGTGGCACACCAGCCTATAAACAACGGCACCAGTCTGCGTCCGAGTGCCGGGATCTCATATTTTAACAATTTACCTAACATCTGAATACCTCCCTGAAGAGCTGATCAACGCTCTCTCCTGTCTCTTCTCTGATATCTTCCGCCATCTTGTGCAGT
>JBGUJM010000064.1:0-16185 GCA_045113935.1 Anaerovoracaceae bacterium | reverse complement strand
CGCGCCCCCGGATACCGGTCTGGTGAACGGTGAGCTCTATACTTTCAGAAACAGATCCGAAATCGATCACCTCATCAGCAGTCTTGACAACAGTTCTGTATGGGATGGATTTGACCTTCTGGAAGAAACTGAAATGGCATCCGAGGAGACTAATGATGCGGCCGCAACCGGGGATTCCGGCACAAGCGGTCTGGTCAGATCAGATGCCAAGTCAGCAGCTCCGGGTGCCTCAGGTGCCGGTCATTCTGAGACTTATCTGCAGGTGGAGGAAGTCGATGAAGCAGACATAGTCAAGACGGACGGCAAGTACATCTATTATGTGAACAGCAGCAGAGAAGTTGTTATTCTCGCCGCGGAGAACGGTGAGACCCGTCAGCTGGCTAAGATCGGTTCTGCAGATGTTGAAAACTATGTGCACGATATTTTTCTCAAAGGAAATACCCTGGTTACTGTTGGATATGTTTATGACGGAGATGACAGCTATACAGGTGTCGTTACATATGACATTACAGACCGCTCCGATCCTAAGATGATCAGTGATATGCGTCAGACAGGAAGTATCGTATCGAGCCGTATGGTAGGAAACTATGTCTATCTCGTAACCAGCGACTATGTTTACAAGGGCGGCCGTTCCGTGCCTAAGGTAATGACCGGAGGCGAATTCAAAGAGATGGATGTCAGCAGCATATGCTGTGTTCCTGAACCTCAGCAGTCCTCCTATATCGTCCTCAGTGCAATGGACATCACTTCCGGCAAAGAAGCAAAACAGCAGTCCCGTGCTGTTTTCGGAGCTACCGATGACATCTACTGCAATGATCACAACCTGTACACTGCAGCATATGAATGGGACAGCGACAAACAGACTGCGTATACAAGGATCATCAGAGCATCACTCAACGGCCTCAAAATCAAATTCAACGGAACAGCCCGTGTTCGCGGTCATATTGATGATCAGTTCTCAATGGATGAAAAAGACGGATACTTCCGCATAGCCACTACCGCCCAGCGAGACGGTATGGATGTCAACAACCTGTTTGTTCTTGACGGCAGCCTCAAAGAAGTCGGAAGTGTCACCGGCTTTGCCCGCAACGAAAGCATCAAGTCGGTCAGATATTTCGGTGATAAAGCTTATGTCATCACTTACAAGGCCATTGACCCGCTGTTCGTGATCGACCTGAGCGATCCTGCCAGACCGGCAATCGAAGGAGAAGTCAAGATTGATGGGTTCTCCACCCTTCTCGTCCCAATCGGAGAAGGCCGCCTGCTCGGAATTGGCCACGCAACCGGTGACAATGGCTACGGCGGAGAATATGCCGCCGGACTCAAGCTGGCGCTCTTTGACATCAGCGATCCGTCAGCGCCGAAAGTTCTCGACAGCAAAGAGTTCGAAGACATGGATTCACCGGCTCAGAGCACGCACAAGGCGCTGACAGTCAACAGCAAGGAAGGATGGTTCGCGGTTCCATATGGTATCTGGCATCCTCAATATAACATTGATGAGGATCCTGTACTGATCGAGGAAGAATCGGTTACAGAAGGCTCGGAAGTTCCGGCAGCCGGTGACAGCGGCGCAGAGGTTCTGACAGAACCTGATGACTATGGATATGAATCCGGTGTGCTCGTATTCGGCGCGGATAACGACCTCCATATCTATGATCAGCACAGGATCGGCAGCGCGCAGCTCTACAGAAGCGTATACATCGGAGATTATATCTACGCTCTTGATGACGAAGGCTGCGCAGGAAGCTTCCGCTTCACCAGGTAATATCTCCGGAAGCCTGGCCTTTCTGACACATTGATACAAAAACAGAGACAGCAGCTATCATTACTGCTGTCTCTTTCTCTTGAAAATATATACCGCTTAGGATCGCAGGCCTGCACATTACCGGAGTTGTTCTTTCGGCGTGAAAGAATTCCCGGCATCCCATGTTCCGAGAGCTTTGCCGAGATGTACTATGAAGTCCTGTACATTGGTAATGATACCCTTAGCGCTGAGACTTCCGCGGTCTGCCAGTTTGTTGACAGTAAACTCGGAAATGTCGACACAGTAGAAATACACCTGCCGGACGGTTCCGTCCTCCAGCACTCTGTATGACGGAGTCATGTTGCCTACAGCGATTGAATGCAGCATCGTAGCCATGCAGATGACTGTCGTTGCACCTCTGACCTCCGCGCGCATCCTGTCCTGCGCCTCATATACATCCGCATATACCTGAGGCAGCGGACCATCATCCCGGATCGAACCGCCCAGAACATACGGAACACCCATCTTTTCACAGGCATAAATGATACCGTTATCAATACCTTCCTTTTCTATGAACTCAGAGACAGAGCCATGGTATCTGACTCTGTTGATCGTCTCCAGATGATTGTAGTGTCCGTTATGCACGCTTTCCTGTGTGTATATGTTCTGCCCGAGCGCAGTGCGCAGATATGCACCCTCAAGATCATGTGTCGCAAGTGCATTGCCTGCAAGCAATGCGTGCACATATCCACCCTCGATGATGCCGGCGAATGCCTTTCTGGCATCGTGGTCGAAAGAAAAGGCCGGGCCCATCACCCATACGATCTTGCCGTGATCCTTTTCATACTTGAGGACATCGTAGAGTTCATCATAGTCAACGGAAAAAGCCGTCTCCCTGGATCTTGATGTCCTGAACGCAAAGACGTCTTTCTCTTCCGGACGCCCCTCGGAGAATCCGTAAGGATACACATAAATGCCGTCCTCACCGTTTTCAGTCCTGCCAACCGCAACCAGATCTCCCTTATCGAGATTGCGGAACTCCACGACATGTATCCTGCCGTTTTTCAGCACCGGCACGCAGTCCATTCTGCTTTCCTCCGCAAGCAGCCACTCTCTCCCTACCTTGAAGTACTCAGGAAAAATGCTCATCGCATGGAAATTATCCGGCGCAACACCGTTGAACGGTGCAGGTTTGAAGACCGCCTCCGGCGCAGAAATGAATCTTTCTTCCGTAAAATCAGGTTTTGTATATTTTCTGAGTTCCATTTACGTCCTCCGTAATTATCCTATTGTCGCCACAATGACTGCCTTGATCGTGTGGAGCCTGTTTTCTGCTTCGTCAAATACCACAGAATTCTTGCCTGAGAAAACTTCATCCGTGACTTCGCGGATATCATAGCCGAGAGCCATCTGCTCTGCCGCCATTGTTGTATTGAAGTCATGGAATGAAGGCAGACAGTGCATGAAGATACATTCGCTGTTCCCGGTCTTAGCCATGAATTCCTCTGTCACCTTATATGGTGTCAGGAGTCTGACTCGCTCCGGGATCTGATCTTCTTCACCCATAGAAGCCCATATATCAGTGTAGATGACATCTGCGCCTTTAAGGTATTCCTCATCACTTGTGACCGTAAGCTTTGCCCCGGTCCCGGCAGCAACAGCATTCGCTCTTGCTACAACATCAGGATCTACCTGAGCGCACAGCTCGTCCGGTCCGAAAGCTACAAACTCCATGCCCATCTTGGCGCAGCCGTACATCCATGCGTATGACATGTTGTTCCTGACATCACCGACGAATACGACTTTGACTTTGTTCAGAGGTTTGGCTATATGCTCTTCAATAGTAAGAAGGTCTGCGAGTATCTGTGTAGGATGATCTATATCAGTAAGTCCGTTCCACACAGGGACGCCTGCATTTGCGGCGAGTTCCTCGACTACAGCCTGATCAAACCCTCTGTACTCAATTCCGTCAAAAATCCGGCCAAGCACCTTGGCTGTATCCGCGATCGATTCCTTCTTGCCCATCTGGGAACTCTTGCTGTCGAGGTATGTCACCCCGGCTCCCTCATCCATAGCGCCAACCTCAAACGAGCATCTCGTCCTTGTTGATGTTTTTTCAAACAGCAATACTATATTTTTACCTTCAAGAGATCTCCCCTTGATACCCAGTCTCTTTTTTGCTTTGAGATCATGTGCAAGGTCCAGCAGGTATCTGATCTCTGCAGGTGTAAAGTCCATTAGAGTGAGAAAGCTTCTGCCCTTAAGATTAACTGCCATTATAATACCCCCTCTCAGAAATGTTATAGAACTATGATATATTATGCCGGCCTTTTTGTCACGAATGAAAAAAGCGGTCAGCGCCGCTCTTTCCATCTGTATTGATCTTTTACTGATATAACTATTACATTTCAGGCTCCCATTTTACCTGATCACGATAGCTGCCGAACGGTGTTACAGGCAGATATACGCTGAGAGCAAAGATACGTCCTTCATCGACAGTATACTGGGTCCTGATCGTTATACATACCGACCAGCCGCCGTCAAATGCCAGCTGCAGGGTATCCTTGGATACTTCCCCGTATTTGCCGGTCGCGAACCTTACATCGAGAAGCTCTGTCGGCATCTTTACGACCGGAGTATAATGATTGTCATTGTCAGGAATGCGTCCGAGGCCGCCGTGGCTGTTCACAGCACCGATTCGTGTGACCTCAAGCCTGTCGATCGGATTGATGAAATAGTAATCTATCTTGCCATAGAAATAATCGAGCAGTTTAGCCGGAGCTTCAGGATGCACGCTGCATATGCGCTGGACCTCTGCACCAAAAGCTCTGAGCATCGGTGTAATGATATTATCATATACAAAATCCTCATCCGTGAGTTTCTGTGACCATGTCTCACTGTGAGTCGTATCGATCTTCATCAGGATCTCGTTCATATCATCGAAGTACTCATTGGAACATGGAACGCCGAAAATCCTGTCACCGAAGTCATCTATCTCATTGACTACCATGGATGCGTTCGGGGTGAATTTATCCGTTTCACGGTCAGCTACAGGCATCGTTGTCAGGACATGTGCATCGCTCTTGACAGACAGGGAAATACGCCAGTCAAGATCTTTGCGCTCGAGAAGGATCTCACCGAAAGATTCTTTTTCCAGTTCTCTCATCTTGTCATTGACGCGTATGAAAAGAGGTTCGCCTCCCTTTTCAAACACATAAGGCTCATTGGCAAGGATGCGTTCAATAGCAGGTGCCGCCTGTCTGAGCGCAAGCTGCTGCTTGTCAGAGCGTACCCATTCCCACTGATATGACTTGTATGCTTCACTGCTCTCTATTCCGAAAGGTATATCATTAGCTATGAGGGTTTCCTCGATAGACTTGACTGCTGCCATAACAAGTAAGCTGTTAACCATTATAAGTCCTCCTTCAGAGAAATATATTATTTGTATCAGATAACATATCAATCAGGCCGCTAAAGCAACCCATACCACTTATATTATAAAACATATCCCGTTAAATTAACATCAATGAGCCACTTTTTATGCAAAAAAATCAAAACCTCCACAAGCTAAAAATACTTTTCAGATAGGTTCTTTACATATGCAGGACCAAAGCAGCTATGGTCACGATTATTATTAAGATTACAATCAGGGCAGCAACGCCTGTGACCACCCTTGCAACTTCAACTGTCCTGTTAGTCGATTTCATCCACGGAAACCGGTCTCTTATCCCAAGATAGTTCCCTAAGTACAGAGTCGGTATAAAGAAAAGCAAAAATGTTGCAATATCGTAGAATCTATTCTGTGCCGGAGTGTACTCCGGATCTTTTGCTATGGCAAAGAACCCCATCGAAATCAAGAATATATACCACAACATGGCAGGAAGGAAGAACAGCAGCCTGCCTGACCTGAAGCCAGGTAATTCTCGTATAGGATATGGCAGCCGGGACAGACTTCTCTTGAGTATCCCGTCTGAATCTGTTTGACGGCTTGTATATATCTCGACTTCAACACTATCTGTCTCCTCATCACCATAATTATTCAGAGCTGACTTAAGTCTCTGCACATCCTGATATCTGTTTTCCGGGTCCAGAGATATAGCCTTTTTAACAACGCGTGAAAGCTCACCATCAAACAATTTCTCGGAAGGGAACCTCCCTGTCAGCATTTTGTTCATGAGAACACCAAGTGCGTATATATCAGTGCGTTGATCTGATTGGCCGAAGCCGTATTGTTCCGGAGCAGCATATTCCTCGGTGCCAATAAGGTCTGTATCACGATTACGTCCCTTAATTACCATTTTAGATGCATCAAAGTCTATGAGATACACTTTCCCTTCATTATCAATAATTACGTTCGAATCCTTGATGTCACGATGTACAATTTGCGGAGTATTTGAATGGAAAGGATCAAGTATGTCACACAGATCCGAAATCACTTTGATAGTCTCCTCTACTGTGAACGGTCTTTTTCCGAGGAGTTCATCCACACTGTGTCCGCTGATATAGTCTTCGATCACAATCAAATATCCATCCGATTCTATCAGTTCTTTGATTACAGGTACGCCGAAAAAATGTCCATCTCTGATGATTTCAAAAATCGTTGCATCATAATGCGTTAGTGTTTTTTTAACATAAATTTTGCCGGTATCTATATGTTGTACCAGTTTTACTCCATGCCGCTCATTTACGGATGCTATTTCTTTATAAAACGATAATCGAAGTTCTTCCTCTAGTTTCATAAGACTTTGACTTTTAATGCCGAATTTGGCTGGAACGGTTCATATGCTTTTGTTATTATCATAACACAAACTTAAATTATGAGGAGAGCAATGGAACAGGATACTACAAGATCATTATCAAAAAAGCTGCAATGCATCAGAGATGACAGCGATGGCGAAACGTTTATCAGAAGTCATACAGATTCTGAAGCACTTCACGGCTTCCTCAACAGACTTATGGCGGAACAAGAGGTAACCATTCCGGAATTGATTGACAAAAGCGGCATCAGCAGGAACTACATCTATAACATCCTGAGCGGTGAGCGACCTAATCCGAGCCGGGACAAAGTCATCGCAATATGTATCGGTCTGAGGGCTTCTTTTACTCAAATTAACAGAGCTCTCGAGCTTGTAAAGCATTCCGCTCTGTATCCCCGTGATGAAAGAGATGCCAGAATCGCGATCGCAGTTAATCAAGGGGTAAAGACTGTTACTGAAGTCAATCTGATGCTTGAAAAAAATGGGTTAAAGCCACTTGACGTTTAATCTGAGCAGCTGATTATAATAATTACCGGCGCGGAGATACTTCCGCGCTTTTTTTCGTGCTGTCAGCACACCAACTTTCTATAGGAAAAATTATTATTATTACTAAACTAACATCTGAAAGTGAGGTATACATATGGCAAAGGAAAAAATGACAATATGTAAGCACTGTGGTGCCGAAATTGCTGCCAGTGCTAAGACATGCCCAAAATGTGGAGGGAAAAACAAAAAACCAATTTATAAACGAGTATGGTTTTGGATTCTTGTTGCAGTACTTGTTTTAGGTATCGGTGGAACGGCTGGAGGATCAGGCGGATCAGACAGTTCCAGTACTGCCAGCAACACAGATCAGGCAGCGGAAGCGTCTGAAGAAAAGCAGGAGGAGCCTGCAATCGAATATCAGGATGTGTCGGTAGAAACTTTGTTTGATGAATTGGACAATAATGCAATAAATGCAAGTGATACATATAAAGATCAGTATCTTTCAATAACCGGAGTACTTGGTACAATTGATTCTGATGGTTCTTATTTTGCACTCGAATCCAGCAATGACAACTATATCTTCCAGAGCGTATCGTGTTACATTAAAAATGATGAACAACTTGAAAAAGTAAAGACACTCTCAAAAGGTGATACAATTACTGTTAAGGGAAAAATAACTGATGTAGGTGAAGTGTTAGGGTATTCTCTGGATATTGACTCAATCGAATAGTTTGTATCTTAAACTGAACCGATGATCAATTACCAGCTTCCCAACTATGGTATTTAGTATTATCATACGGTATTCTCATTAAAGCCACTTAAAGCATAAAAAATCTCAAAGCTCCGAACCTTCAGTGCTTTGAGATTTTTTGCTTGGTAGCGCATCAGGGAATCGAACCCTGGATTCCGCCGTGAGAGGGCGACGTCTTGACCTCTTGACCAATGCGCCATATTTTTCGTGTGCAAAAGGAATTATAACGGAATGTTGCATTTTTGTCTACTGTTTTTTTATTTTTCCTGAAATAAATCGTCCAATCAATTGGACTTAATATAAAACATAGCTGATTTTGTTGAAATTCACATCGTCAGATAGTATTATAGCCGTAATTTAGTAAATAATCACAAAACCAAACACCAATCAGAGCAAAAATGAGAACCAACGCAATCATCGCAGCAGAATACTATTATTATTACTATCTGTCTTCTGACAGCTGTCTTGCTGCGTATGATGAGACGATGGAATGATCATAGTATTCTGATAACTGATCGGACCGGAAATATCGCTCCTGCAGCAGACAGCGCAGGAGCGTTTTATTTTGAATCCGGACTAGAGAACAATAACAAGGAGGAATACCGCAATGCCCGCTATTAAGTTTTACAGCCACGAACCGATCCCTATGGAAATGCACAAGGTCAAAATCGTTCAGCAGCTCAATCTTCTGCCTGCAGATCAGAGGCTGTCCAAGATGAAGAAAGCCTGGTTCAACACATTCAAACTCCACAACGGAGATATCTTCATGGATATGCTCACTGATTCCGGTGTCAATGCCATGAGTGATAAAATGCTTGCCGGAATGATGATGCCGGATGATGCTTATGCAGGAAGTGAATCCTTCTACCGCATGAGAGCCAAGCTGAGAGAGATATTCGGCATGAAGTACTGTCTGCCTGCTCACCAGGGCAGAGCCTGTGAAAACATTCTGGCAACCAGATTCGTTAAACCGGGAAGCTGTGTCATAATGAACTACCACTTCACAACGGCCAAGGCTCACATAACAAGACTTGGCGGCCATGTAGAGGAGCTGGTCATAGATGAAGGACTTATCTCAAAGAGCGATCTTCCGTTCAAGGGAGATATCGATCTTGAAAAACTCGAAGCATGCATAGAGAAGGAAGGTGCTGAGAATGTAGCATTTATGAGGCTCGAAGCCGGCACCAACCTGATTGGAGGACAGCCTGTTTCCGTACAGAATTTCAAGGATGCATGCGCGATCGCAAGAAAGCACGGAATAGTATCCGTTCTCGATGCTTCCCTGCTTCAGGACAATCTGTACTTCAACAAGGTCCGTGAAGAGAAGTACAAGGACGTTTCCGTCAGAGCGATCACACGGGAGATAGCTGATCAGTTTGACATCATCTACTTCTCTGCGAGAAAATTCGGCTTTGCGCGCGGCGGAGCCATCATGATCAGAGACAGGGAGATGTTCCACTCGATGGAAGATCTGGTCACAATGTATGAAGGCTTCCTTACATACGGCGGTATGTCAGTACGTGAGATGGAAGCTATGACTGTAGGCTTTGATGAGTCCATGGAAATGGATGTCATTTCACAGGGACCTCAGTTCATCCAGTATTGTGTAGACAGTCTTGCGGATTACGGAGTTCCGGTGATCACACCGGGAGGCGGTCTCGGCGCACATCTTGATGCTATCCAGTTTGTAGATCATATTCCGCAGGAAGAATATCCGGCTGGCGCGCTGGTCTGTGCTCTCTATCTCTGCGGCGGTATCAGGGGAATGGAGCGCGGTACTCTTTCAGAGGAGAGAAATCCAGACGGCAGTGAGCGTCTGGCATCCATGGAGCTTGTCAGGCTGGCTCTGCCAAGACGAGTTTTCACCCTCTCGCAGGTAGAATACGTCATCGACCGGGTAAAATGGGTATTTGACCACAGAGAACTGATAGGCGGACTTAGATTCGTGCACGAGCCTGCAACTCTGAGATTCTTCACAGGCAAGCTGGAACCTGTCTCAGACTGGCCGGAAAAACTGATAGAAGCATACAAAGCCGACTTCGGAGAAGATCAGTAGGCTGATCAGGAACAACAGCAGAAAAGGGGCTGCCCGGCAGCCCCTTTCGTAATGTTTTACTTTTCTATTATTCTTCGTTTGTGAAATACTTGCAGATCTCCGCACCTTTTACGCGTCCCACCTTGAGCTCATCGAGTCTGGCATAGTGAGGCAGCGTCCTGTGATGCATCCATGCATCCACATCTTCCCAGAATTCTACGAGAAAAATATCATCCGGATCTTCTGTGGACATATAGAAATCATACTTGTGGTTGCCCTCTTCATTGCGGGATGCAACATCGATTCCCTCTGCCCGGATCAGTTCTCTCAGTTCTTCCCTTTTTCCCGGTTCACATTTGAATGTAACATTAAGCACTAACATAATCTCTATCCTCCTTTAGAATTATTTGATCTCTGTATTATTCATGATATGCCATTGCCGCTTTGACTGCTCTGTGCCAGCCCGCGAGTTTTGCCTGTCTCTCCTTCTCGCCGAGAGATGGCCTGAATGTGCGTGAGATCTCCTTGCTGGCAACGATATCTGACAGACCGTCATAGTAACCGACTGCAAGACCTGCCAGATAAGCGGCACCAAGTGAAGTAGATTCGATCGAAGCGTATCTCACGATATCGACATCTGAGACATCTGCCTGGAACTGCATCAGCAGATTGTTAAGTGCAGCACCTCCGTCGACTTTGAGCGTTCTGATCTCTTTGCCCGTATCCGCCCTCATAGCAGTGAGAAGATCCTCGTTCTGATATGCCAGCGACTGCAGGGTAGCTCTGACGATATGTTCTCTTTCTGTCCCCCGGGTGATGCCGAATATCGCGCCTCTTGCTTCCGGATCCCAGTATGGCGCGCCGAGTCCCACAAAAGCAGGTACAACATAGACTCCGCCGGCATCGTCCACCTTAGCCGCCATTTCTTCTGACTCAGGAGCTGTGCCGAAGAATTTCATCTGATCTCTCAGCCACTGCACAGCCGCTCCGCATACGAACACAGAGCCCTCCAGCGCATAGCTGACCTTGCCGTCAAGTCCCCAGGCGATCGTCGTCAGCAGACCATTCTTTGATGTGACAGGCTTATCACCCGTGTTGAGCAGGAGGAAATTACCGGTACCATATGTGCTCTTGACATCTCCCTCATTGAAACATGCTTCTCCGAACAGTGCCGCCTGCTGGTCTCCGGCCGACCCGGTGATAGGAACCGGGCCTCCGAAGAGTTCACTGATAGTATCTCCGTAATGAGCAGAACACTCTACAGGCTCAGGGAGCATACACATAGGGATGTTGAGAAGTCCGCAGAGTTCTTCATCCCAGCTGAGGGTATTGATATCGAAAAGCATCGTCCTGCAGGCGTTTGAATAATCGCTTACATGCACCTTTCCCCCGGTCATCTTCCAGATCAGCCAGGACTCAATGGTGCCGAATAGCAGCTCGCCCTTCTCCGCTCTTGTCCTGACGCCTGACACGTTGTCGAGGATCCACGCCAGCTTGGTCCCGCTGAAATACGGGTCAGCCAGCAGCCCTGTCTTTGCACGGATCATCTCTTCATGCGGTTTTAACTTTGCCGCATAATCAGCAGTTCGTCTGCACTGCCATACAATTGCGTTGTATACCGGTTCACCTGTTGATTTATCCCAGACGACCGTTGTCTCTCTCTGATTGGTGATGCCTATGGCCGCAATATTCTTGTATGTAAGTCCGGCTTTGAGCAATGCCTCCTGCGCTGTGACCATCTGCGTCGCCCATATCTCCATCGGATCATGCTCGACCCATCCCTCATGCGGGAATATCTGGGTGAATTCCTTCTGTGCGACACTTTTGATGTCGCCGCTCTTGTCATAAATGATCGTTCTTGAGCTGGTCGTGCCCTGATCCAGCGCCATTATATATTTATCCATATCTATGCTCCTTAACTCTGCCATAGTTTTGTATTATTCTATCACATCTGCCGCTGCAGTACACAAATCACTGCAATCCTTCTTTGAAAAGCAAGTCTACACGAACAGGGACATGATCCCGTTGCTGATGTCAATTCCCTCTTCTGTCAGCCTCAGTCCTGTTTTGTCGATGATCAGCAATCCTTGCTTTGCATAATGGTATACCTCAGATCTTGCATCGGAAAAGATCTTCCAGAACATCTCTTCATCACTGTCTCCGGGTGAGATATCATCCGGGCCCTCTGTGCTGTCAGCCCTTCTGTAAGCTGCCACCGCCTCTTTATACTCTATTCCTTCACTGCGTCTGAGACCGGTGAATACGGCTTCGCTGATGTTGTCGAACGAGGTGTTCAGGTGCAGTTCTTCATAAGGAGGTTCCTCATCCGGCATGCTGCTGTAATACCTTAGATACCGCTCCATATCCGAAGTGTTGCGGTATCTTGTATTACCGATGAATCCGCTGGCTCCGAGACCGCAGCCGATGTAGTTATCCATATTCCAGTACAGAGAGTTGTGTTTTGCCTGTCTGCCGGCCCGGGCAAAATTACTTATCTCATAGTGCTCATATCCTGCGCTCTTTAGGAGTCTGCATATCCTGTGATATGTCTCACGGTCTTCTTCATCAGGCACTTCGGAAAACTCTCCCCTTGCAGCCATCTCATAGAAAGGAGTACCCTCTTCAAGCTGCAGACTGTAGCAGGAAATATGCTCCGGACCGAGACTTATGATCCTGCGGGCATCTTCCAATGCCTCCTCCGGAGTCTCACCCGGCACCGAAAAGATCAGGTCGAGATTGATATTCTCAAAGCCCATGTCTCTGGCGATCCTGAAATCTCTGACGACATCTCCGGGGGTGTGTATACGCCCCATAAAATGCAGCCTGTCATTATCCATCGACTGTACACCCATGGACATCCTGTTGATCCCCATTGACTTATATGCGGTGAGCTTGGCGCGTGTAACTCTGTCCTTGCTTCCGAGTGTTCCCGGGTTGGCTTCCAGCGTGATCTCAGCATCCGGTGAAACATCATAAAACAGGAACACTGCCTTCATGATCCTCGAGAGCTGTGAAACATCCAGAACAGAAGGCGTGCCTCCGCCTATATAGATGCTGTCAAGAGTGATCCTGTCTTTTATCTCCTCTCTGTGCGAGCGCATGATGATCTCATTGATCAGCGCATCGGTGTATTCCGTTCGCGGACTCTCCTCTGCAGGGAAAGACAGAAATGCACAGTAATTGCATTTCTTAACGCAAAACGGGATGTGTATATACAATCCCGTTTTCCTATTATCATCTATTCGAGTTATATCGCCTGTCATATTCCTGAACTATTGTTATTTTCCGTCATCGAGCTTGAGCACTTCAGTGAACGCCTCCTGCGGCACTGTAACTGTACCGAACTGGCGCATTCTCTTTTTGCCCGCCTTCTGTTTCTCGAGGAGTTTCTTCTTACGGGAAACGTCTCCGCCATAGCATTTAGCCAGTACATCCTTGCGGTAAGCGCGCACTGTCTCGCGCGCGATGATCTTCTGGCCTATGGCTGCCTGGATCGGCACCTCGAACTGATGACGAGGGATGATATCCTTGAGTTTCTCGCAGATTCCCCTGCCCTTGGCCATGGCTTCTTCTTCAGGAACAATGGTGCTGAGCGCATCGATCAGCTCACGGTTGAGCAGGATATCGAGTTTGACCAGCTTGGCCGGCTGGTATCTCAGGAACTCATAGTCGAGCGATGCATAGCCGCGTGTCCTGGACTTGAGCGCATCGAAGAAATCATATATGACCTCGTTGAGCGGCATCTCATAGTGAAGCTGCACCCGGGTCTTGGTCAGATACTCCATGTGGATCATGTTGCCGCGCCTGTTCTGGCACAGAGACATGATGCTGCCGACATACTCGTTAGGAGTCATGATATCAGCCTTGACGATCGGTTCCTCAATATGAGCGATATCCACCGGATTCGGCAGATTGGAAGGGTTCTGTATATCCAGGACCGTGCCGTCTTTCATCACGACCTTGTATACTACCGACGGCAGTGTCGTGATGACATCGAGGTCAAATTCACGGGCAAGTCTTTCTGTGATGACATCCATATGGAGAAGTCCCAGGAAACCGCACCGGAATCCGTAGCCGAGAGCCGCAGAGTTCTCTGCTTCAAAATTGAATGCCGCATCATTTACCTGAAGCTTTTCCAGGGCATCCTTGACGTTCTCGTATTTCTCGCCTTCTGCAGGGAAAATACCGCAGTATACCATTGACTGAGCCTTCTTGTATCCCTTGAGCGGCTCAGCAGCCGGAGCTGAAGCCAGCGTGATGGTATCGCCGACACGGGCATCCGCTACCTGTTTGATACTGCCGCAGATGTAGCCTACCTCACCGGCTTTGAGTTCGTCTGCCGGGATGGTGCGCGGTATGCAGTATCCGACCTCCGTTACTTCATATTGTTTGCCCGTGTTCATCATTTTGATCATATCGCCTTTCTTCACTCTTCCGTCGAAAAGGCGGGTATATATGATCACACCCTTGTAGCTGTCATAATACGAGTCGAATATCAGGGCTTTGAGCCTGCCGTCAGGATCACCCTGCGGAGGCGGGATGACTTCGACAAGCTTCTCAAGCATCTCATCGATACCCATGCCTGTCTTGGCAGATATCTCCGGAGCCTCGGACGCGTCCAGCCCGATGATATCCTCGATCTCTGCCCTTGCGTCATCCGGACGGGCCGAGTCGAGATCCATCTTGTTGAGCACAGGCAGGATCTCGAGATCCTCGTCGAGAGCCAGATACACATTGCCGAGCGTCTGAGCCTCAACTCCCTGAGTCGCGTCAACGACGAGGACTGCTCCATCGCACGCGGCAAGTGATCTCGATACTTCATAGTTGAAATCCACATGACCCGGAGTGTCGATCAGGTTGAGTATATAAGTCTGGCCATCGGCAGCCTTATATTCAAGCCTTGTTGTCTGCAGCTTGATCGTGATGCCACGCTCACGCTCGATATCCATATTATCAAGATACTGCTCTTTCATATCACGTTTCTCAACGAGACCGGTCTTCTCTATGAGACGGTCGGCCAGCGTTGACTTACCATGATCGATATGCGCAATAATACTGAAGTTTCTTATATAATCTAAATAACTCATCTGGACCTCATTCTCTTCCGGCCGGAGTGCCGGTGATCTGTATTTCAAGGGTTATTATAAAATAGAATGCCAGTAATTGTCAGTATTCCGCAGAAAACTTTTCATTCCCCGCAGGGGAAGCCATTACATGGTATACTATAGAAAAGATTTTCCTTATCACAAAAGGGGGTTATTATGGCTGATATCAACTGGAATCAGGAACTCGTGCACAAAACTGTGTCCGATCAGAAGAATTTTTTCAGCACAGGAACAACTCTGGATGTGAACTGGAGGATAGCTCAGCTCAAAAAGCTCCGCGCTTCCATACAGGCCCACGAGGCAAGCATGATCCGCGCTCTCGGCGAGGAACTGGGAAGACATCCCACAGAGGCTTATTTCTGTGATATAGGCGCCGTTATCATGGAAATCAACGAGACAATACAGGGATTGAAAAGATGGTCCCGTCCGGAGATCCATTACAGCGGAATGCTGTGTTTCCCGAGTATGAAGACCAAAGTATTCAAAATGCCGTACGGAACAACGCTCATTATCAGTCCGTTCAATTTTCCTTTCCTGCTGTCGCTCGGCGTACTTGCTGCAGCCATAGCGGGCGGCAATACAGCTGTCCTCAAAGCCAGTTCGAGGACCCCTGAATGCACTCGCGTGCTAAGGGAGATTATCAGTGATGCTTTCCCTGCAGAATATATCACTGTGATCAGCGGAGGGCACGATGTTGCAGACATGTGTCTCGAGGAACGTTTTGACAAGATTTTCTATACCGGATCTCCCAAAGTCGCGAAACATATCATGGAGCGCGCGTCTGTCAATCTCACCCCGGTCGCTCTTGAGCTCGGCGGAGAGACCGGCAACTGGTGCATTGTCAGAAAAGATGCCGATCTGGACGATGCTGCGCGCAAGATAGCGTTTTTTAAAATCTGCAACAGCGGACAGGTATGTATCAATATCAATCAGGTAGCCGTAGCGGAGGAGATCGCTGAAGAATTTGTCGCGAAGCTCAAAGCGGCAGTCATCAGACAGGCCGGTGAACATCCGCATCTGAACCCTGAATATCCTTGCCTGATCACCGAGGCAGCATACAAAAAATGCGCGGATGAAGCAGAACTCTACCGTGACCGCATAGTATTCGGAGGCGAAGGCGATGAGTCTCAGCGCAGATATGATACGACCATAATCTATCCTGTCAGGCCGGATGAACCGATCGTTCAGCATGAGCTGTTCAGCCCGCTGCTTCCTGTCGTTCCGTATAAGGACTCTGAGATCGATGCTCTTCTCGGCGAGATCGCCTCCCGTGAGCATGGTCTGGCTCTGTATATATTTACCCGGGA
>JBGUJM010000063.1:0-27685 GCA_045113935.1 Anaerovoracaceae bacterium | reverse complement strand
TCCATGGTCCTGCAGAAATGAGAATATATCCAGATCCATACCCGGGAACACCTTGAGCACCGCTATCTTATCAGAATAATCTGTCTGCAGGCTTATCCTGGCTCTCTTCGGCTTTCTGTCAGTATACAGCTGCAGACCGAAGGCATTCACTTCTCCGACATAAGGACAGTTGATGCTCTCGAAAGCATTGAAGCTGACAGTCCTTACTTTGCTGGTCCGGCATCCGAGCATGATCTTCCTGTCAAACGCAACGAAAACACCCGGCACCCCGCTCGCCGCCATCCAGACAGAACACTGCAGATTCATCAGGGCGTCAGACATAGGGGAATTAAGCGGCATCTGGCTGCCGGTCACAACTACAGGAGCCTGAATGTTCTGCAGCATGAATGACAGCATAGATGACGTATACGCAAGAGTATCTGTGCCGTGTATCACGATAAATCCGTCATAATCCGCCAGGCTGCCCGCGATCTTGGCAGCAATACTGACCCAGTCTTCAGGCATGATATTGGCACTGTCCAGAGAACAGTAGTCCTCTACGGTCAGGCTTATGTCTTCACTTATGATGCCAAGTTTCCTAATGATCTCATCACCTGTGATCGATGGAGCCAGTCCATGGCCTGAAGCCTGTGACGAGAACGTTCCTCCTGTATTGAGAATCAGAATATTCTTCATTGATCAATCTCCCTGTAATAAGTTTTACGATCCGTGCATCATCGCTTCTAACAGAGGAGTATTCACTCCTCCGTCTATTGTATCATATATAATGATCCGGTTGTCCTGCGAAACAATACCCCGCGCCTTGTTTCTGGCACGGGGCTCGTGTATGTCTGTTGATGTGCTGAGGTTTTCCGCATTTACAGCTCGTTCTTCATCATATCTTCGAAAGTCTCACGTTTTACAACGAGTCTTTTGGTCCCGCCTGAGATCATGATCATTGCAGGGCGCGGGACTCTGTTGTAATTGGACGCCATGGAGTAATTGTACGCGCCCGTGGTGAGCACAGCGATGATGTCTCCGCGTTCAGGCTTTGCGATGCTGATGTATTCTGCGATACGGTCACCGCTCTCGCAGCATCTGCCCGCTACCGTGCATTCATAGTCTGCAGGCTGATCCGCCCTGCTCGCATTGATCACAGTGTAGTCAGCCTTGTACAGAGCATATCTCGGATTGTCTGTCATCCCGCCGTCGACAGTAACATAATTGCGGTAGCCTTTTACTTCCTTGACGCCGCCTGTTTCATAAAGAGTCACACCCGCGTCAGCAACGATGCTGCGGCCGGGCTCCATGTATACGGCTTCCGGCGCAAAATCATGTTCCGCGCAAGCTGCTTTCATATGTTCCGCGACTTCGGCTATCCTTGCGCGGATATCGATCTCCGGATCGCTCTCAACATATCTGACTCCGAATCCGCCGCCGATATTGATGATCCGGACTGTATATCCGAATTCGTCCCGGACCCTGGCTGCGTATCCGATCAGGATCTCGGCCTGTCTGTTAAAAGAGTCACTCTCGAAGATCTGCGAGCCGCAGTGGCTGTGAAATCCCTCAAGCACAAGGTTGCTGCAGCCGAGAGCTTCCTGTACAAAACCATCCGCCTGCCCTGTATCGATCGGAACGCCGAACTGCGAATCAACCTTGCCCGTGTTGATTGCCGCCAGAGTATGCGGATCGAGACCACAGGTGAGCCTCAGCAGGATCTTCTGTCTGACGCCATATTCTCCGGCAACTCTGTTCAGGATCGCAAGCTCATTCAGGTTATCTACGACAAAATATCCGATGCCCTGCGATACTCCGTATTCGATGTCAGCATCCGTCTTATTTGTTCCGTGGAAGAACATTTTCTCCGCAGGAAATCCTGCAGCCAGAGCAGTATAGATCTCACCCGGTGATACCACATCGGCGCAAAGTCCTTCGGACTCGGCAACAGGATAGATGCCTTTGAAGCTCAATGCCTTGCTCGCATAGAGTGGCGCCGAAGCAGGTCCGAAGTATTCATGCATGGCATTGACATAGATCCTGCATTTGCTTCGTATGACATCCTCATCAAGAACATAAAGCGGGGTGCCATATTCCGCAGTAAGATCGCAGGCGTCAAACCCGCCGATCGTCATATGACCTTTTTCATTGATACCAAGATTTTTGTACAGCATTTCGGTTTTCCTTCTGTGTCAGGAGACGCGTCTCCTGCACGCGTAATTCTACAGCATGTGCGCCAGCAGATCTGCGCCTGAATGAGTCGACAGATATGAAGGCGGTACATCAAGCAGCGTCTTTGCGCCGCTCTGACCTTCCTGATTGAGTCTGTAAGCCGCGCGGGCTGCAGCTGCAAGAATACTGCCGGTGAAGAACGGATTGGAGTCAAGATCCAGGGTGAACTCAATAGTGTTGTTAAATTCTCCGTTGAACCCGGTCGCTCCGCTTCTGAGCACGCTTCCGCCGTGCGGCAGACCGCTGTGCTTTTCGTTCAGTTCCTCCTGTGAAATAAATTCGACCGTGGTGTCGTAAGGTTCGAAATAGTTAGGCATCGTCCTGATCGCTTCTTCTATCGCGGCCTTGTCCGCGCCTTCCTTTGCCACCACATAGCATTCACGAAGATGCATGTCGCGGGCGGTGAAAACAGGATGCTCCCCGGCTCTGACCTTATCTACTGCAGCAGGGATCGGAACTGTATACTGCCTTGCATCTGCCACACCGTCGATGCGTCTTATCGCATCGGAATGTCCCTGGCTCACACCTCTGCCCCAGAATGTATAGTTATCTCCTTCCGGAAGAGCTGCGTCTGCATAAACTCTTGCCAGGGAGAAGTATCCCGGATCCCATCCGCATGAAATGATCCCGATCTTGCCGGCAGCTCTGGCAGCTGCATCAACATTGGCAAAATGCTGCGGGATGTTAGCGTGGTTGTCAAAACTGTCGATGACATTGAACATTCCGGCCAGTTCCGGAGTCATCCACGGAAGATCTGTCGCACTGCCGCCGCAAATGATCACCACATCGATGTCATCTTTCATACTGCCGATCTCGCTGTAAGCCTTTACAGGTGCTCCGGTAACTGTTTTTACCGAAGCCGGATCTCTCCTTGTGAAGACAGCTGCTACCTCCATATCAGGAGCTGCCGTGACTGCCGCTTCCACACCTCTGCCGATATTACCGTATCCTGCGATTCCTATCCTCATTTTCCTCTCCTTGTGACACATTTCTCTAGTCCGCCAAAAGATCATCCATGTTGTAGAGCCCTGCCGGCTGGCCGGCGAGGAATCTCGCCGCTGTCACTGCCCCGTCAGCAAACAATGCTCTGTCATGTGCCTGATGTGTTACTGTAATCGTCTGTGTATTGGTTCCGAACATGACTTCGTGTGTACCGACGATGTTGCCCATACGGACGGCATTGATGCCTATCTCGTCAGGCTCGCGTTTTGCTATTCCGGATCTGCCCATGTTGTAGTGAAGGTCAGGTCTCACTTCCCGGACAGCGTCAGCGAGCATCAGTGCCGTACCACTCGGAGCATCAACCTTCCTGTTGTGATGCGCCTCTATGATTTCCACTTCATAGTCAGAGAATTTTGCCGCGATCTCTTTGATGACTTTGGCTGTGATGGCTACTCCGACCGACATGTTGGCTGACTTGAAAACAGGGATGCTCTCTGCTGCCTTTGCTATATATGCCATCTCCTCTTCTGTCTGTCCGGTGGTGCACACCACGACCGGAAGTCCTCTTGAAACGCAGTAGTCCATCAGAGGCACTGTTCCGGCATGATGGGAAAAATCTATAACCATATCCGCGGGACCCTGATAGGCATCCGGAGTCAGGTATGCTCCGTCTGCGCCTGTAGGCGTGACACCTGCAACGACCTCCATGTCATCCGTCTTCCCTATGACTCCGGCAAGGATGGTTCCCATCGCTCCGTCAATACCATTAATTATTACTTGCATCGCATATTCCTTTCAGATGTAATTAAATGAGTCCGACTTTCTTCATCGCGTTCTGAAGTCTCTCCAGATTAGCAGGTTCCATGCGATAGAGAGGCGATCTGATGATCGGATCGCACCATCCCATCATTGCCATAGCTTCCTTGACAGGAATAGGATTGACTTCACAGAACAGAGCCGCGATCAGTTCACTGTACTTGCACTGCATTGCAGCTGCTCCCGCAACATCACCTTCCCAGAACTTCGTACACATTTCGCGTGTTTCCGCAGGCAGGACATTGGAAAGCACGGAGATGACTCCCTTGCTGCCCATCGAGAGGAACGGTACGATCTGGTCGTCGTTACCGGAATAGACATCCAGCTGATCGCCGACCTTCGCAAAAGTCTCCACGATCTTGGAGATATTGCCGTTGGCCTCCTTGATGGCTCCTACCTTGTCGATCTTAGCCAGTTCTACGTATGTTGAAGGCTCTATATTGAGACCCGTCCTCGAAGGAACATTGTAAGCGATGATCGGAACATCACTGACACTTGCATACTCACTGAACAGTTTTACCAGACCCTTCTGGGTTGCCTTGTTGTAGTATGAAGTTACAATGAGACATGCGTCCGCGCCGGCATCGCTCGCGAACTTGGTCAGCTGCTTGCCGTAGGCTGTGTCATTGCTGCCTGTTCCCGCAATGATAGGCACTCTGTGCGCTGCGCGCTCTACTGCAAAAGTGATGCACTCCTTGTGCTCGGCATCGGAAAGTGTCGAGCCCTCTCCGGTGGTTCCTGCGATGACCAGAGCATCGATGCCCTGCTCGATCTGCCAGTCGATCAGTCTGCCGAATTGTTCGTAATTGACCCCGTCTTCTGTCATCGGGGTGATCAGAGCAGTTGCTACTCCTTCGAAGATGGTGTTTGTTCTTGCCATTAGTTGTTACCTCCTCAGATTTTAAACTTTATTGTTTGAAATTTGAGATGAGTCTATCGATAAGAAACACTGCTGATTAAAAAAGCAGCTGACACGGGATCAGCTGCTCATGACAAATCAACATAATAATAATGATACTTATCATGGATAGCTCTCCGCGTTCCTTCGCGACAGTCGCATGGATCTTATCCATACTCCCAGCTCAGAGGGGAATGCAGCCCCTTCATCACTTCGGCACCCGTCCCTTTCGCTTGTCCCGACCTGCATATCTTGCAGGACATCTACTCCTGACCAGGCGCATCCTCTATCTCAATTGCCGTGATTTTATTATTAAAAGCAAAATATGTCAACGTTTTTACACTATATTTTTGGTTCTTTTCACAAAACACTGTGTATCATGAGTCTCAGAAGTGTGTCAGAGGGGATGGTCATTCATTTACAAACATGTCTATCAGCTCTGCCGTCTTCTCCTGCTGCTCTTCTGAAGAGATCTTAGCGCTTCCGTCCCCTTTCTGGACTCCATATGAGCCAAAACCCGCATGGCAGCCGCCTTCTATAACATATTCCTCCGTGGACTGAGGAAATGAGCCATCTGCCTTCGCTTCCTCATATGCCTCCATGTTCAGTACTCCGTCCTCCGATCCGTAGATCGACAGGACAGGGATTTCCTGTGTGGCGGACGGGTAAGAAGCGAGCAGTATCAACCCGTTCCAGCCGGACTTCCTTGCCGTTAACTCAGATGCAGCGACACCGCCGACAGAATGCCCTCCGATGAACCATTTTTCATATTCGCCGGCACTCTTCTCCCGGATATCCTGTGCAGCGTCAATGTCAGCCAGCGCAAAATTCAGAGGCATCCTGCACAGCCAACAGTCAGTCCCTTTCTCAGCTATAGCCGTCATAAGCGGCGCATAGGCCTCTGCTTCGACTTTGCCTCCGGGATAGAATACCAGTACTGTTTCTTCACCGGAGCCGTCGAAGAACCATGCAGTCTCAGTTGGTGTAACGCTGACAGTATCCGTTCCCTTCAGCGCATCCAGAGCACCCGCTTCCGCATGGTAGAACAACGCAAAGTAAACCGCTATAGTACCGAGAAGTATCATCAGCTGCGACACTGCGTTCACAGCTTCCTCAATCATGTTGGACCGGGCGCTGCCGTCCATACGGGACCCGAGATATCCCATGAGACACATCCCCGCGATACCGGTTATGAAAAATAATGCAGACGGCATTGTGGTAAATGCTGTTCTTAGTCCCGTGACAACTCCCGACTCCCCCGGAGGGATCCCGCGCAGTGCTTCATCCACGCCTTCTATCACGGCTGACAGCAGCATCAGGGCCATGCCTCCGGGCATCAGCAGGTGAAAAAGGTTTGTCAGCAGCTGCACGTCTTTTCTGTTCCTGACTATGATCAATTTCCAGACTGCTTTGCACGTGCCCCCAATAAAGGCTGCAAGCACCCCTGCCAGAAACAAGGGCTCTCCGAACATGCTCCAGATGATCATCCCGCTGCCCAGAAACAGCAGGACCGGGATCATATCAAACAGAGCCAGCCCTATTGTAAAATCTTCATAATCAGTTTTTTTATCCATCACATTTTTCTGTCAAAAGGGACCGCCCTCTGTCACATTCTGCGTCAAAAGGACCGTCCCCCGATTATGTCTTACTATCTATGAGTTTTCTCCGCGAGTTCTCTGAACCATGCCGCGCGCTTATCAGCATCAGGGAATGATTCGCGGACAGATGCTCCCGGCATCTTCCATGTCCAGTTGCCCTCTGCTATGCCCGGCACATTGATACGCGCATCGCTCCCCAGCATGAACATATCCTGTACCTGCAGCATAGCCATAGCCGCAGGACTTTCATATATCGTCCTGATGATCCTGAGACATTCTTTCTCTGTCCCGGTTTCAGTCGCAGTCTCATTGCCCTTATCTCCGGCAAGATATTTGCTGACGAATCCCGCAAGCGTATCATTGTCATGGGTGCCTGTGTAGAAAGCCCGTCCGGCCGCTTTCTCAGGATCCATCGCAAGCATTTCATCATATGTGAACTGCCAGATATCCATGCCCGGCAGACCGGTCAGCCTGAGGAGATTTTTGACTCCCGCATCCAGGAATCCCAGATCTTCCGCAAGAAGCTTCATATCCAGCCCCTCTTCGCGGAGCATCCTGCTGACAGCTCTGAAAAACTCCAGTCCGGCGCTGTGCTGCCATGAACCTTTCTTCGGACTCCCTCCTTCAGGGATGGCATAGTATTCAGAGAATCCCCTGAAGTGATCTATCCTTAGAATGTCAAATCGCTCTGCACACTGGCGTAATCTTCTCAGCCACCAGGCATATCCGGTCTCTCTGAGTCTGTCCCAGTCATACAGAGGATTGCCCCAGTCCTGACCGTCCTCGGTAAAAGCATCCGGCGGCACCCCGGCATGGACTTTCTGTACACCCTGATCGTCCAGTCTGAACAGCTCCTTGCTGCCCCATACATCAGCACTGTCTTTTGCCATGTACATCGGCAGATCGCCCATGAGTCTGATGCCGAGGCCGTTACAGTACTCCTTTAGTTCCTTCCATTGCCAATGGAAGTAATACTGATCCTTTGTCAGTTCTTCTATCCTGCTGCCATGGTCATCAGAAAGAGTATTTATCAGTATGCGCGGATCACCGAATTTATACTCATCAGGCCACTCATACCATGGTTTCTCATCGTGCATCTCCTTAAGGATCATATAAGTGACATACTCGCACAGCCAATCCTTGTTTTTCCGGCAGAACTCCTCATATCCGCTGCTGTCAGGCAGCTCATCGCGGTTGATCATCGCAGGGTATCCGGCAAAAGCAGCATAACTCGAGTACGGAGATCCGCCGATTCCCGTAGGATTGAGCGGCAGTACCTGCCACACCTTCATTCCCGCTGAGGCCAGATAATCCGCGAATTCTCTTGCAGGTGTTCCGAGCACCGGTGTGCCCAGCGAGCTTATATGACAGATCACTCCGGCCTTTCTTCCAAGGTCTTCACGGGCAGGAGGCTCATTCATCAGACAGATGATTTTGACCGAAAGCGGATCCAGCTCGATCGTTCCGAGGGATCCGTCTGCGTCAGAGCTGATCTCTTCTGATGCAAGAAGTTCAAGAGCATAACCGCAGCGGGTTTCCGGAATATTTCTCAGATCTGCAGAGGTCTTCGCGTAACTTCTGCTGGCCAGCACGAGTATGCGCTCGCCGTAACTGGTTCCATTTCTGCCGGTATCCTGACTGTCTCTGCGGATGAATGCAAAAATATCATCTCCGATGCCTTCTTTTCCGGACAGCATCGTGATATCTCCGCCCTTGAGCACAGGGTGCTCATCATATATAAGGCCGAGCATTCGGTAGTGGTATCCCAGATCGAGATTCTCGTATCCCCAGGGGAAGCCGCTCCTGTTCTCAGGATCAGTTCCGCCCATCAGGCCTGCTTCATCTCCGTAATAGATGCAAGGCACACCCAGCAGTGTATACTGCAGAGCCGACAGCACCCTGACCTTGCTGACAGCTGCCTTATAGTCTTCCCTGGCAGCCATAGCTGTAATGATTCTCTCTCTGTCATGACTGCCGATCAGATTGAGAGCGCCGTAGAAATTTTCCTCAGGGTAGTTTTCCTTAAGGCTCATAAGCCTCTCGCAGGCATCTCCCGCGCCTATCGTATAGTTGATGTAGTCAAGCAGGATGTCTCTCAGCGGGTAGTTCATCGTACCGTCCAGTTCATCACCCATGAAATACTGCCTGCGCTCATCGTAGCTGATCTTGTTGGACGCGTCCTCCCAGACTTCACCGATCAGCAGACCTTCCGGATCCGCTGCCTTGATCGTCCTCCGGACCTCCTCTATGAATGAATCCGGCAGCTCATCAGCTACATCCAGCCGCCAGCCTGACGCACCCATCTTCATCCAGTGATCGATGACGCCGTCTTTGCCGAGGATATACTTCCTGTAATCCGGATTGTTTTCGTCTACTTCCGGCAGATCGACTACACCCCACCATGAGCTGTAGCCGCATTCTTCATTTGCATCAAACTTGTACCAGCTCCTGTAAGGGGAGTCTTCATGATTGTAGGCGCCTCTGACCGCTTCTCCGCTGCCGGAAACAGACGCATTATACGTATCATATATGTCAAAATATATGCTGTCAGCTCCGGTGTGGCTGAACACTCCATCGAGGATCAGGTGTATCCCGCGGGATTTTGCCTCGGATGCGAGGTGGGCAAAATCTTCATTGGTGCCGAGTGACGGATCGATCGTCATATAATCGGCCGTATCGTAGTGATGATTGGATGCCGACTTGAATACAGGATTGAGGTATACTGCGGTAACACCGAGTGACTTCAGATAGTCAAGCTTTTCCTCTATGCCCCTGAGACTGCCTCCGTACAGAGGCCACTCAGTGACCCTGCCTGCTTCATCCCTGACATAATAGGCTGCTCTGTTCCAGTCCTCCTGAATAATGCGCTTTATGTCACTGCGTCTGGAGTTCAGCTCGCGCGCAGATGCCTCACATCTCTCGCGCCAGTCGTCATCTCTGGCGAATCTGCCCGGGAATATCTGATAAACGATCCCGTCTCTGTACCATTCCGGCACCTTCGCCTCTTTATATATTGTGATCTGATAAGGAGGTACTCCTTCTGCATCCAGCTCATGGTCCGGATAGACACGGCCTTCGCCTCCGAGTCTCTCCGGATTGTTGCCATAATACAGGATACGCCTCTCATCATAGTCATCTGTAAATTCTATCGCAAAAGCATACCAGAGCAGTCCGCCCTTATCCGGCGCAGTCAGTGACGCTGTGTATGTCCTGCCTTCCCTGTCAGAATCTGTTTCATGCATCGTGGTATATTCCGGTGACACGCTGGCATCGGTCCACAGCATGAGTCTGACGCTTTCTGGCGTAAAACCCGATATATCTATTGACAATACAATATCACTTCCTGTTCTGACTGCTCCGAAAGGACTGCGATACTGTGAGTTTCTTGAGTGGTGTATTATCTTCATCAATTCTCCAAAATAGGTTTTTTTACAAATCTTCTTATTAAACGGGAATTGACAAGGTTTTTCGCAAAACCTTGTCAATCAGCCGCTAAAATCGTTTTCAACCGGCAAGCGTTTTACGACGCTCTGCCATATCACAAGGTGACTACTGTTACTTTATATTACCTAAACAAACAGGCTGTCATACAGCTCTCTGTATTCTGCCGCGGATTCTGCCCATCCGAAATTCTTCGCCAGCGCGTTCCGCTGGAGTTTTTCCCAGATATCGCGATGCTCGAACCAGAGGTTGAGAGCAAGATCAACTGTACTTCTGAGACCGTTGACATCAAAATCCTTGAATGAGAATCCGTCAGCGTTCTCGCCGGCATCCCAGTAGCCTGCAACCGTGTCCTTAAGTCCTCCCGTCTCTCTGACCAGCGGAAGTGTAGCATACCTCATAGAGATCATCTGCGCGAGTCCGCAAGGTTCAAATTCGGAAGGCATCAGGAATACATCTGCAGCCGCGTAAAATCTCCTTGAAAGCGGCTCACTGAATGTGATCCTGGCAGCAAAGTTATCCGGATTATTGTATGCAAATTCTCCGATTGCATTCTCATATGAGAAATCACCGGTACCAAGAATCGCTACCTGCATATATCTCTCCCTGAACTCAGGCAGCAGCTCTGCGATCAGATTGGCGCCCTTCTGGGTCGTCAGTCTGCTGACCATTGCGAAGAGCGGAACATCAGGATCCTCTCTCAGGCCGAGCTCTCTCTGCAGAGCAAGCTTTGCTTCCGTCTTCTTCTCCAGGCAGTTCCCGTCAAAATGAACAGGAATAGCCGGATCTGATGCCGAATCGTAGTTCTTCTTGTCTATGCCGTTGATGATACCGAACAGCTTGTATTTTCTCGATGTAAACAGTCCTTCAAGACCTTCACCGTATCTGACAGTGCAGATTTCTTCTGCATATGTCGGACTGACAGTGGTAACCGCATCGGAATAGATGACTGCGCCCTGCATGAAGTTTACTGCATCGTTATGGATCATTTGGCCATCGGCAGGAGTACCTCCGAGTCCGAGTACGTCATCGATCATCTTTCTGTCGTACTGGCCCTGGAACTTGAGATTGTGAATGGTGAACACCGTCTTGATACGGTCATACAGTTCCTCGCCTCTGAACATCTCTCTCAGATATACCGGAACCAGAGCTGTATGCCAGTCGTTGCAATGCAGGATATCAGGTCTGAAGTTCCTGCTGATATGCCTGATTGTCTCCAGAACGGCTACCGAGAAGAATGCTACTCTCTCTCCGTCATCGAATTCTCCGTATACGCCGGCTCTCCTGAAATAGTATTCATTGTCGAGGAAATAGTAGGTGACTCCGCCCTTCCTGAGTGTATAAAGACCGCAGTACAGGCTTCTCCATCCGAGTCTCACTTCGTAGTCCTCTACGAACTTCATCTTCCCGCGATACTCATGCGGTATCGAACTGAGTAGCGGCAGTATGACTCTGGCATCATAATCATCATTTTTGATATATGCAGGAAGTGATCCGGCTACGTCTCCGAGTCCTCCTGTTTTGATGAACGGCACCGCCTCAAACGCCGCAAACAGAACTTTCCTCTTTTGTTTCATGTCCCTCTCTCCTTTACACAAAAATGCCAGTTTCCCGTGGGGGGATTACAGGAAACTGGCTCTGCTGTCGGTGTGACTAGATCGTTGTGTCCTTCCCTACGATGATCGGGTCTCCGCCCGAGCCGTAGATCTTGACGCCGTCATTGATCGTGACATACTTGTCACAGATTACGTTGTCGAGGACTGCTCCCTCTCCGATATTGCAGTGCATCATGATAACACTGTTTCTTACTACCGCGCCTTTTCCGATATTTACGCTTCTGAAGATCGTACTGTTCTCGACCTTACCTTCGATCCTGCAGCCTGCAGAGATAGTCGAATTGCGAACATCTGAATCAGGTGTATAGAATACAGGCGCTTCATCCTGAGACTTGGTAAAAATAGGTCTGTCAGGATTACAGAACACTTCGTTACGGATGCCGTAGTCTGTCATGCCCTGATTGACTCTGAGAAAATCGGAAGTATTCGTGACCTTGCCGAAATATCCGCGGAATTCGAATGCGCCGACACTCAAAGTATCCAGATTATCCCTTACAACATCGAACATATCCATGTACTCAAGAGCCTCGAACCAGTTAAGGAACTCCAGCATGAATTCTCTGTCCACGATGCAGCAGTCCATAAAGTAATTGGACCATCCGTAGCTCTCAGGTTTGAGGGCTGTTACGTTGCCGTTCTCGTCGATGTCCATGAAATATCCGTGTTTGAACAGATCCTCGCCTCTCGGCATTTTCTTATAGACCATCGTAATCGAATTATCTGACTTTTCATGGTGCTCGATCAGAGTCTTGTAGTCCATGTTGTATACATCAGTACTGCTCGTAAGGATGACATAGTCAGCGTCATCTCTCTCGAAGAACTTGACGTTTTTGAGCATGTCTCTGATGAGGAACCTGCTGCCGCTGGCCTGAACTCCGTAAAGTGAACCAGGCATCAGGAACAGGCCGCCCTTTTTGCGGCCAAGTGACCACGGGTTTCCGATACCAATGTGGTCGATCAGGGATCCGGAATTATACGGTGCTATAATGCCTACCGTAGTGATTCCCGAATTTGCCATATTTGAAAGTACAAAATCTATGAGTCTGTATCTGCCGCCGTATGGGAGCGATGCCAGAGTTCTGTTCTCGGTAAGCTGACCAAAACCATGACCCTGATAGTTAGCGGAAATAAGTCCTATTGTCTTCATCTTATTGTCCTCCTCACTCTCTATATTGACAGCCTTGATGTGCCGTAAACAACGATCTTGCCGTCAGGATCACCAACATCTGTTCTGTCATCGACTACCACGCCTTCATTGATGATCGCCCTGGTAATATGGCAGTCTCTGCCGATGATCGCGTTAGGCAGGATGATCGAGTCTTCGATCACTGAGCCCTCGCCGATAACTACTCCGGATCCGAGGATCGAGTGATCGACGGCGCCATATACAGTGCATCCGTTGGAAATCATGGACTTGCCGATATTGGCGTCAGGTCCGATATACTGCGGCGGATACATGTTGGAGTTGGAGTATACTCTCAGAGACTTTGTGAATACGTTGATGCTCTCCACTTCATCCATGAGATCCATCTGGCTCTCATAGTAGCTGTCAACAGTTCCGACGTCTCTCCAGTAACCTTCGAATCTGTAGACGATCAGTTTCTTCTTTTCTGCCAGCATCTTAGGAATGATATTCTTACCGAAGTCATGTTCCGAATCAGCATCGACATGATCCTCGAGCAGAGCTTTTCTCAATGATGGCCAGGAGAAAATGTATATACCCATCGAGGCGAGATTGCTGTCAGGATTCTTTGGTTTTTCAGAGAATTTGACAATGTTGCCCTCTTCATCGGCAGTCATTATGCCGAATCTGCTTGCCTCTTCGATAGGTACTTCGATGACAGAAACGGTCAGGTCTGCTTTGTTGGCCTCATGAACCGCCATCATCTTGGAATAATCTGTCTTGTAAATATGGTCGCCTGACAGGATCAGTACGTGTTCAGGGTTGTACAGATCGATGAAATCTATGTTGTGATAGATCGCATCTGCTGTTCCTTCATACCACTCACCGCCTGTCTCGCCGGCATATGGAGGCAGGATATGTACTCCGCCGTCATTGACAGCCAGATCCCAGGACTCGCCTGTTCCGACGTACCTGTTGAGGATAAGCGGCTTGTACTGTACGAGTATTCCAACTGTGTCTATCCCTGAATTGACGCAGTTGGACAGACTGAAGTCGATGATACGGTACTTGCCACCGAAGGATACTGCCGGCTTTGCAATGCTCGAAGTCAGACTTCCGAGTCTGCTGCCCTGTCCCCCGGCAAGCAGCATAGCAATGCATTTTTTCTTCTTCATAATCACTTGCCTCCTATTAATCTAAAAAACTATAGTGCCTTCCATATATCTTCTGCATACTCTCTTATTGTTCTGTCACTCGAGAAGAATGCTGAATTAGCTATATTTGCGAGAGACATCTTGTTCCATCTCTCTTTGTCAGAATAGATCTTATCCATATTCTCCCATGCTCTGACGTAAGAGTCAAAGTCTCCGAGCACGAAGTACTCATCGTTGCTGCGGAAGAGCGCGTCATGGATACCCCAGAAGTCATATCCGCATCTTGAGAAGAACCCGTTCACGAGCTGTTCTGTGATACGCTGCAGTCTAGGATCCTGATCCACGCATCTCTGAGCGGAGTATCCGCCGTGTTTGTAGAAATCTTCAACCTGATCCGAGGAGAATCCGAAGATACCCATGTTGTCATCGCCAACGAGCTGGTTGATCTCAACATTTGCTCCGTCCATGGTGCCGAGAGTCACTGCTCCGTTCATCATGAACTTCATATTACCGGTACCGCTTGCCTCTTTGCCTGCTGTCGAGATCTGCTCACTGATGTCAGCAGCAGGATAGATCAGCTGGGCATTGCTGACGCAGAAGTTCTCGATGAATACGACTTTGATCTTCTGATTGACGTCAGGATCTGAGTTGATAACGTCTGCAAGACTGTTGATGAACTTGATGACTTCCTTAGCGAATACATAGCCCTGTGC
Organism: Anaerovoracaceae bacterium; assembly: GCA_045113935.1. Taxonomy (GTDB): domain Bacteria; phylum Bacillota; class Clostridia; order Peptostreptococcales; family Anaerovoracaceae; genus Crickella. The sequence goes on along the minus strand of JBGUJM010000063.1, from coordinate 13,173 downwards.
TGCCTTGCCCGCGAATATGAACGTATAATTGTTGATAGGCAGATTCGGATCAGCCTTGAGCCTGTTGTACAGATCCAGGATCTTGAAGCCGTTGAGAAGCTGTCTCTTATACGCATGAAGTCTCTTGACCTGTACGTCGAATACCGAGTCAGGATCTACTTCTATCTCCATGTTCTTTCTGATATATTCTGCGAGTCTGACCTTGTTCTCTCTCTTGGCAGCAGCGAGCTTCTCCAGGAAAGCACTGTCATCCGCGTAATCATTGAGCTTGCTGATCTTCTCGAGATCAGACTGCCACTTATTGCCAATGGTCTTGTTGATAAGCGCTGTCAGCGGAGGATTTGCCTGGATGAGGAATCTCCTGTGGCTGATACCGTTGGTCTTGTTGTTGAACTTTTCAGGCGAGAGCTTGTAGAACTCTCTGAATACTGTCTTAGTCAGAATATCGCTGTGCAGAGCTGAAACTCCGTTGACAGAGTGACTTCCGATGACTGAAAGGTTGGCCATCTTGACTTCATTGTCCCACAGAGCTGATGTCTCTCTTGAGATGATATGCCAGTTAGCATCTTCCGGTGGAAGCTCTGCCTGCCATCTCCTGTTGATCTCGTCGATGATCATGTAGATCCTCGGGAGCAGTTCCTGGAATGAAGGGATCGCCCACTTCTCGAGAGCCTCAGGCAGAACAGTGTGGTTGGTGAAAGACACGGTATTCTGGGTGATTTTCCATGCCTCGTCCCATTCAAGGCCTTCTTCGTCCATGAAAACTCTCATGAGTTCAGGGATACACATCGTCGGATGCGTGTCGTTGATATGGATCTGCACTCTCTCAGGGAGCTGATCCCACTCTTCAGTTCCGTATTTTGCTTTGTATTCCCTTATGATCATGCCGATACCGGCAGCTACGAGGAAATACTCCTGTCTGAGTCTCAGCTTCTTGCCGATGCCCTGACGGTCGTCCGGATACAGGATGCTGGTGAGAGCCTCGATATCTGCTCTTTCCCTCATTGCCTTGCTGTAATTGCCCGCGTTGAAGGCATCCATGTCGATCGTGTCATGAACAGGCTGCGCGTCCCACAGATGCAGTACGTTAACTGTAGTGCCGCCGAAACCGAGGATAGGAACATCATATGGGACCGCTCTGATCGTCGAATAGTCGACATGCTCATATCCCATGACTCCGTTATTGTATGTTCTGTTGACTTTGCCGCCGAATCTCACGATAACGGATTCATAAGGCTTAGCTCTCTCCCAGATGTATCCTTCGTCGAGCCACGCGTCAGGCAGTTCGAGCTGATATCCGTTTTCGATCTTCTGTCTGAAGAGTCCGAACTTGTATCTCAGACCCATGCCGTCGCCTCTGATGCCAAGGGCGGCCATTGAGTCGATAAAGCATGCTGCGAGTCTGCCGAGACCGCCGTTGCCAAGACCCGGATCCGGCTCCACGCTACAAAGCTCATCAAGATCTGATCCGAGCTCTTTGAGTCCCTTCTCTGCATAGTCCCTGATTCCCAGGTTGATCAGATAATTCTCCATCAGCTTGCCGATGAGGAATTCCATTGAAAAATAGTATACCTTCTTGCCGACAGGCTCCGAAGGATCTGTAAGCGCTTCTCTTCTCAGCTGCGCCTCATGATCCACAAGCCTGGCGAGTACGGCGAACTGGTCGCTGACACTCAGCTTATTAGCCGGCATTCTGAACATCTCTTCTGCTATACGTGTAAATTCTCTTTTGAAACCTTCTGTTGTTTTGATCATATAAAATTTCCTTTACCCTTTGTTTTATTTTATTTTTCTTTTCATTTGGAAAATGCATCCGCCGACAGCCGGTATCCTTACAGTAATGGAGTAAGGCATCCCGTGCATCGGTTTTTTCTTAGCTCTGACCTGACGGGTGTTGCATACACCGCTGCCGGCATACTTCGTGTCATCAGAACTGATGATCTCTTTGTAGAAACCATATTCAGGAACTCCGATGGTGAATTCATTGAATGTCTGGACATCCGTGTTCATCACTACCACCAGCAGTTCATCTCCGCCCATACGCAGATAGCTGTATATGCCCTGATCGCTGTTATCGGCATCTATCCAGCGGAATCCATCCCAGCTGGTGTCTTCTTTCCACAGTGCGGGATGCTCAAGATAGAGCTTATTGAGATCCTTCACGAACCGCTGATGCTTCTCGTGATTCTCATATCCGAGAAGGAACCATTCCAGCTGCTCGTACTCGCGCCACTCTATGAACTGCGCGATCTCGTGGCCCATGAACCTCAGCTTTTTGCCCGGATGAGTCAGCTGATACAGCATCAGCATACGGCTGCCCGCGAACTGACGCCATGTGTCTCCCGGCATCCTGCCTATAAGAGAAGCCTTGCCATGCACGACCTCATCATGCGAGAGAGGCAGGATGAAGTTCTCGCTGTAAGCGTAGGTAAGCGAGAATGTGAGTTTGTTATGGCAATAGCTCCTGAACGGGAAGTCTGTCTTCATGTACTCCAGAGTGTCATTCATCCAGCCCATGTTCCACTTGTAATGGAATCCCAGACCTCCCTTGTCAGGCGGCCAGGTAACCAGCGGCCAGGCTGAACTTTCCTCCGCAACAGTGAAAACACCCTTGAATGTCGTGCCGACCATATAATTGAATTCCTTGAGGAAGCTGATTGCATCAAGGTCCCCGTCCCCGCCTTCTCTGTTCATCCTGAACTTAGTCGGATCAGACTTTCCGAAGTTGAGATAGAGCATGCTTGAAACACCATCCACGCGGATGCCGTCAGCATGGAATTCATCGATCCAGTACATGGCATTGGACAGGAGGAAACTCCTTACCTGATCCTTGCTGAAATCAAACTTGTAAGTGCCCCAGTCCGGATGTATCTCTGTCTCATAGAGCATGCTGCCGTTGAAATTCGCCAGTCCGTGAGCATCAGGGCAGAAATGCCCCGGCACCCAGTCCAGAATGACACCGATCCCGGCCTGATGGCAGCTGTCCACGAAATATCTGAAATCCGCAGGTGTACCGTATCTCGAAGTCGGCGCGTAATATCCTGTCACCTGATAACCCCATGACGCGTCAAGAGGATGTTCCATCACAGGCAGCAGTTCGAGATGTGTATAGCCCATATCCTTTATGTAAGGTATAAGCCTGTCAGCTACCTCGCGGTATGTATAGAACTCCATATCCCCTGATCCCGGCTCTCTTTTCCAGGAGCCCATATGCATCTCGTAGATGTTCACAGGTTCTCTGAAAGTATCTGCCTGCTCTCTGGCCGCAAGCCAGTCCGCATCATTCCATTCATAGGAATTCTCGCAGATGATCGAGGCAGTGCCCGGTCTCATTTCAGAGCTGAAAGCGAACGGGTCGCTTTTCAGAACGTGTTCTCCGGTCGAAAGTTCTATGTCGTATTTATACTTCATACCCGGAACCGCGCCGGGTACGAAACCGGTATAAACTCCAGTCTCCCCAATCACTTCGAGCTCAGTGCCCGCGCCCGGTATCCAGCCGGCAAAATCCCCGGTCACTTTGACATTTCTGACACCCGGAACCCAGATAGTAAACTGTGTTCCGCCCTCAACGGGATGCGCGCCAAATGTCCGGTAAGCATGATAGCATTTGCCGGTATTGAAGAGATACAGCAGTTCATCGCTGAGAAGTTCTCTGATGCTGTTGGTCTTCATAACAGTCCCTCTTAGTGTTCCCCCGGTTATTCTCCGAGGATATTGGAATCATATTCTATCGGTCTTGCTTCCGGATAGAATCCAGCGTATCTGTCTTCTGCGGACATCTTCCTGATCGTGCGTATTGCCAGTATATACAGCAGGACTACGAATCCAAGAAGGATATATGTAGAAGTATCGGTCCCGAGGAAAGCGAGCGTATCATAAGTTCCGTGGATCAGCATCGGGACAGCCAGTGAAAGGAACGTACATGTATGTGCCGTGCTGTTCCTGCCCATGATGGATGCTTTCTTGGCGTATGAATAGAAGACACCCATGAACAAACCGCAGAACGCATGCAATGGAACAGCCAGGAATGCCCTTGTTATAGCTGTGGATATGCCGTACATCGCGACATATTCGATATTTTCAAATATCGCAAACCCTACTGCCGAAGACACTCCGTATACAATACCGTCAAACCGGTAGTTGAAGTGAGGACTTCTCCATGAGCCGATCCTGAGCGCGAGATATTTTACGATCTCCTCGACGAGTGCTGCCTCGCCGAATGAAGTGATCAGCGCATACTGCAGCGTCCCTTGCGGGAACTGCGGATAGATCTGACCGAGAGCCATTTCTCCGGCTATGGCGGCAAAACACGATAGTGCTCCGAAAATGACGATCTTAACGATCATTCCGATAGGTTCTTTCTCTACCTTGTCCTTGCCGTAAACATAAACCAGTATCAGCACGCCCGGTATAACAGCCAGCGCCATCAGTTTGTTATCCATATACATGATATCACCTGTTGCTTCCCCGCTCCGGAATACCGGAGCATTATTTATTATAATTTATTCCTGTTATTCTTATAGAGGAGGAGCAGATACCATATGCACAGCGCAAACAGTACTCCTCCAAGTATTTTAGCCAGCGTCAGCATATCGCCCCTGCCTTTCAGTCTTCGTAGATCTCTCTTATGCTGCCGCGTCTGAAGGCATCATACAATGCTTCCAGATTGGCGATCTGTTCTCTGAGTTCATTTCCGTTATCAGTATCCCTGATCCTGAGTCTCTCCGGCATCGTATGGACCAGATGCATGACAGGTCTGTGGAACACCTGAGTGCCGTCTTTCTGAAGCGGCTCATACGGCTGATGTTCAGCAAGATACAAGTGTTTGGATGTGAATATCGCGGTGTATCCGGCGATTCCCGTCGTCTTGTGATATGCTTTGGAGATACCGCCATCAATGATGAAAATCTTGCCGCCGGCTTTGACCGGCTTCTCACCGTCCTTCATCTTGACAGGGACATGTCCGTTGAGGATCTTTCCGGTATCCGGATCGAGTCCGAACTCCTTCAGTATCTTGTCTGCGATCTCAACCTTGTCAAGCAGCTTGTAATAAGGAACTTTGTTTTCCTTGTGTGTCGCCTTGTCGGCTATGAAGTATCTCTCGAAAGTAGTCATCTTGTCCTTGCCGAACAGAGGTGAATCTTCAGCCAGCCACAGATACCACATGATGGATGCGGCTTCGGCTGAGGTTCTTCCTTCAGGCTGCCTGCCGTGGGCAGCTCTTATCAGTTCGTCAAGCTTTTTGATGTAGGCAGCACCCTTGTACTTCTTGCCCTCGAGTTCTACAGTTTTGAATCTGCCCCTCTCATCGAACATCATACATCCGTGATAGAAGAGATTGCCGTTCATCACTTTGTAAAGCGCTCCGTGGGAAAACATGTAGTTCATATGTCTCTGGAGCTTCTCTGAGTTGACGATGGAAGACTCAAGAGCTATCATGACTTCTTCTTCTTCTTCGGTCAGAGTATAAGGATCTGCCGGATCGACCGTAGGGAGATTCATATCTCTCATCGGGTACTCTTTGCCCTCAACCATGACAGTTCCCCTGTCGAAGTCAACAGCACCGAGAAGGTTCCTCTTTTCGAGTTTGTACTCCGGATGCTTCATTATCTCCTGCCCTTCGACCTTGAACTGGATGATGGATATCATCTTGTGCATCTTGGCTGCCAGTTCAGGCGGGATCGGGTCATATCTGTTGGTCTCAAGGACATTAGGCATGAAGAATTCGCAAGGGTCGTCGCCGTAGATCTTCTCCGCCAGAGAAGCCAGAGGTCTCAGGTTGAATCCGTAGCCTACCTCGAGCATATCGAAGTTATTGTATCTGACATTGATACGGATCATGGTCGCGATGCATGCCCTGTTGCCGCAGGCAGCGCCCATCCACAGAACGTCGTGGTTGCCCCACTGAATATCAACACCTTTGTTGGCCATAAGATAGTCGAGGATAAAATGTGACTTAGGACCTCTGTCGAAGATATCTCCGATGATATGGAGCCGGTCTACCGTCATATTTGCTATCGTTTCTGCCATGTCGACGATGAAATCTCTTGCCGCTCCATACTCGATGATGGAGTCTATAATCTCGTCATAATATCTGTGTCTGTCCGGAACATCATCCGCGAAGAGAAGCTCATCCATGATATAAGAGGATGATGCAGGAAGACGTTTCTTCACCTTGGATCTTGTGTATTTGTTAGAGACAATACGGCATACAGCGATCAGTCTGCGGATGGAGACCTTGCTCCATGCGTCAAAGTCTTTCTCGCTCTTCTCTCTTCTGGCCATCTCTGCCTCAGGGTTGTATATGAGAGCTGCAAGCTCATCGCATTCAGACTCCGTGAGGATGTTTCCGAATATCTCGCTGATCCTCATCCGGATCATCCCGGAGCCACTGCGTACAAAATACTGGAACGCGTCAAATTCTCCGTGTATGTCACTGAAGAAGAATTCCGTCGCTTTTGGCAGCGCCAGTATGGCTCTGAGGTTGATGATCTCAGTTCTGACCGCTTTTCTGTTAGGATACTTCTCTGCAAGAAGCTTCAGATATTGAATATCAGGCATTATGGTCTCCCTTCTTCCGCTAAGTGCTCGATGGTCTGTCTTCTGATATCTGCTAATCCCGTTCTATCTTCATTATATCTGCACCGAGGCCTTTGAATTTGCCTACGAAATTCTCATATCCCCTCTCGATGTGATATATCTCACTTATCTCAGTAGTACCCGTTGCCACAAGCCCCGCGAGCACCATTGCCGCGCCGGCTCTGAGGTCGGTAGCTCTTACCCGGGCACCTTTGAGCTGCTTGCCGCCCGGCACTATGGCCTCTCTGTTCCGGGTATATATGTCGGCTCCCATACGGTTGAGTTCGACCACGTGCATGAACCGGTTCTCAAAAACCGTCTCGCGGACGATACTCTGTCCCTTGACTGTTGTCAGGAAAGCCATGAACGGTGACTGGATATCGGTAGGAAAGCCCGGATAAGGAAGCGTCTTGATATCCGTAGCTATCAGATCTCTGTCTCTGGCATCGACATATATGCCTTCAGGACGAACGTCTACACTGACGTTGCACTCCTTGAGCTTGGCTATGATAGGTCTTACATGTCCCGGCAAAGCATTCCGGATCATGATATCGCCTCTGGTAATGGCGGCTGCCAGCATGAATGTTCCTGTCTCTATCCTGTCCGGAATTACTTCATGTATACAGCCTGAAAGCTTTTTCACGCCCTCGATCCTGATCATGTCAGTTCCGGCATACTTGATTCTGGCGCCCATCTTGTTGAGAAGATTGGCAAGATCGATGATCTCCGGTTCCTTGGCCGCATTCTCTATGATTGTCGTGCCGTGAGCCAGAGTAGATGCCATCATGATGTTCTCAGTCGCGCCTACACTCGGGAAGTCCAGATAGATCACATCTCCGGTGAGATGTCCGTCAGGACCTGCTGTGACGACTACCCTTTCATTCTCTTCATCTTCAACGACCTCTGCTCCAAGGGCTCTGAATCCTTTAAGATGAAGATCTATAGGTCTCTTTCCGATGGTGCATCCGCCCGGCATAGGCATAATAACTTTGCCATATCTTGCAAGCATAGGACCCATGGTAAACACAGATGCTCTCATTTCCTGCACCATGCTCGCATCGCCTTCGCATGAAGCGATTTCTTTCATCTGCACCCGTAAAACGCCTTCCTCGCTGTCATCTATCTCAGAGCCGTAATTTACGAGCATTTTCTTCATAACATTAACGTCAACAAGACCAGGCACACCTTCGATGATGCATGTCTGATCTGTGAGTATAGTAGCGGCGAGCAGCGGAAGGACTGAGTTCTTCGCGCCGCTGATCCACACTTCACCGTGCAGAGGGCCGCTGCTGTTGACAAGAATTTTTGACATTAAATAACACTCCTGTAATTTATATTCAGCCGCAAAATACTATTTTGAGCTTTTTGCCGCCTTTCTTGCTGCTTTCTTTGCTGCTTTCTTTTCTGTTTTCAGGGCTTTTGCGGACACCTTCTTGGACTTCTTCAGGGCTTTCTTTTCAAGCTTCGTCTGTTTGTTGACCTTTCTGATCATTTTTCTGGATTTTTTGAGTTCCTTGCGGGCATTCTTACGCGCTCTTCTGTCCGCCATCGCTGCGAAGATTCCGCCGTGTCTCATAAGACTTCTGCCTGCCATACTCACCAGATTGATCGTTGTAAGTCCGCCTGCCGTAGCTCCGAGAGCCTTGATTGCAGGTGCTGTATCCGACGCAACCGATATTGCCGCATTGATAATCTTGTCTCCGGCCTCATTGACTTTGCCCTTGGTATCATCGAGCATTTCCTGACCGTCTCCTACAAGAACTTTGGTCTTCTTCATGAGCTCGATCGCATGCTTGGCCATTATGGCCATTACTACTACGAAAGCTATAAGCACGAGGATGAGACAGATCACGAGTATTTGGTTGACTGTTAGCATTTTGTATCTCCTTATCCTCTGCCGTTATTTAAGGATCTTCTCAACTAATGAGAGCCCCATCTCCATACCGGTACGGGCCACGCCAGTGACCTTGGCCGCGTTTTCTCTGACTGTCGCATTGACATTATCCACTTTCTCCTTTGCTCCCTGAGCAGCGGCAGTGCCTCCGTCAATAATGGCATTGGCCTTCTTGATAGTGTCAGTCGCATTGGATACGAGCACGATCAGGAAAACAACCAGCACGATCAGAGCGATCAGAAGTACACCGATCAGCACACCTTTCACACTTACTTGAATCATTTGCATCCTCTCCTTTTTACTGAAGAAAGTATATGTATTAATTCTATTATAATATATCTCGATAATACACGCTATCTATAATGTTGTATTATTTCAATGCCGTTCGTATATTCTGAGGATATCATCCGTATAGCCTCCGTCGGTTTTATGTACCGGCAGTTCAGGAAGTATCCTCAGCTGCGGCCCCGCGTCTCTGACCGCATGGATCAGAACTATATTTGCGGATTCTCCGGCACGCGGGCTTACCATCTGCATTTCTTTCGGTTCGAGACCGCAGGCTCTGAGCGCCGCAAAAATATCTGCCAGTCTGTCAGGCCTGTGGACAAGATAAAAATCGCCTCCCTGTCTCAGCAACAGTGCTGCCGCCTGCGCGAATTCCTCTATTCCTGCTGTCGTTTCATGCCTTGCAGTGAAGCGGTCATCTGACGCGCTGGGTATAGCTGCGTCCCTGCGAAAATACGGAGGATTGGATACGACCGCATCGTATCTCCCTTCTTCTTCGCGGTATGCTCCGGAGGCTATATCCGCCACGTCAGCTGTAATGATACTGACTCTGTCTTCCAGTCCGTTAAGTGAGACTGCCTGCTCTGCTCTTGCGGCAGCATTCTGCCTCTTTTCAATGCCGGTCACAACAGTGTCCGGGATCTTATGGGATATGATAAACGCCACTATGCCGCAGTCAGTACCAAGATCGCAGACTCTGACAGGATGCCCGGGTTTTCCGGCCCTGACAGCCGTCGCGCCTGTCTCTCCCGACGCAAATGCAGCAAGGAGAACGGCATCCACTCCGTAACCGTAACCCTCAGTCTGGATCACCTTGATATCACCGAATCCTGTATCGTCCGTTCTGTACATCAGAAGTCGCGCATGAGCTCCTCGAGCTCACGGATATCCGCATCATCAGTCAGTTCCTCTGTCATTACGTTATCAGGCTCATTTTGATTTTTGTTCTTTTTGCCTTTCTGCATACGGCGCCTGATCTCGTCCTTAGTGTATGACTTGATCTCCTGAGCAAATATCTCTTCTCCTGTATCAGGATCGATCTCTATGCCTCTTGTATTGATGCGGCCGTTGAAATAGTCAACATTGATGACTTTGGCAAGGCCTTCAGGCGTTTCTACTCTCTCATTGTCCCTAGGCATGCCCTTGCGCAGTTCCTTGTATGTCTTGTCTTCAAAATTGAGGCAGCACATCAGTCTTCCGCATGTGCCGGAGATCTTGGTCGGGTTGAGAGAGAGATTCTGCTGCTTGGCCATCTTGATAGAGACCGGCTGAAAATCATGCAGCCACTTGCTGCAGCACAGCGGTCTTCCGCAGATGCCGATACCGCCCAGCATCTTGGCCTCGTCTCTGACACCTATCTGGCGCAGCTCTATCCTGTTATGGAAATGCCCGGCGAGATCCTTGGCAAGCTCCCTGAAATCGACCCTGCCGTCGGCAGAGAAATAGAATACGATCTTGGATCCGTCCATCATGAACTCAACATCGATGAGCTTCATTTCAAGTCCGTGCTTTGCTATTTTTTCCGCGCATGCTTTCATCGCGCTGTCTCTCTTCGCGAGGTTCTCCCGGTATCTCTGCAGATCTTCACCGGTGGCCTTGCGCTCAACGGGCTTGAGCGGAGCCACGAGTTCTTCTTCCTCGATCATCCTGTTAGCTATGAGAATGCGGCCCATCTCGAGTCCTCTCGCTGTCTCGACGATCACCATGTTACCCACTTCGTATTGTGCTCCCGCGGGATCGAAATAATATGTTTTGCCGGTCTTCATGAATCCGACACCGACGATTTCTACCATGTATGTAAAACCTCCAAATACAGTCTCTTCAATGCTCTGGAATGATTCATTTCCCGTTTTATATCCATACGGCAGATGTTTACTTTCTCAATGCTCTCTGCGAATTTTACAGATCCTGCTCTGTCTGCGGCATGGAGCATCTTTTCCCTCAGCGCGTCTTCAAGCACCGCGAGGAAAATCAGGGCATCCTCACGTGTTTTTACTGCTTTGTCCAGAGCTGCCCTGAACTCGCAGAACGGACTGCCGCTCTCCATCATGCCGGCCAGACCGGCAATAGCTGCTTTTCCGGCCTCATTCTCTTCCGCTCCTTCTGTTTCTTCCTCCAGATAGTCAGAAACCCGGATATCCGAGCATCTCGAACGCACTGTACTGAGAAGATTGTCCCTGTTGGATACCGCAAGCAGTATAACCGTATCAGGAGCAGGTTCTTCAAGTGTTTTGAGAAGCTTGTTCTGGATCGTCTCACTGAGGCTGTCAGCATCATCTATGATACCCACAAGAAACCTGCCGTACGAACCCATACTGAGTCTCTCTATGAATTCTGCCGCATTGTCTACTTTGTAGGTCTCCCGTCCGGATTTTCCGGCAGAAGGGCTTTTAGCCATATGAACGATATCCATGCTCGTGCCTGCTGCCGCCTGTCTGCAGGCCGGGCATTTACCGCATGGACGCGCACTCACCTCGGCCGAAGTACATTCGAGACCTGCCGCAAGAGTACCGATCAGCGACGCGCGGGCATCCCCGGCTCTTCCCTCGATGATGAAAGCATGAGCTGCTCTGGCGCCTTCCGTGATATTCATTATCAGTTGGTTGATGCTCTGCATATATGATCAGAGGCCTCTGGCTCTGCACAGTTCTTCTAAGTGTGAGTATATGACATCGCGAATATTGTCTACCGTGTCTGACGCGTCAATGCGCCTTACCCGCTGCGGATGATCCTCTGCTATCTTTCTGTATCCTTCATGCACCCTGTAGTGGAAATCCATCTGTTCCTGTTCCAGTCTGTCGAGATCGCCTGCTCTGGCAGCTCGCGCCCTGCCGGCGGCGGGATCGATGTCCAGCCAGAATGTCATGTCAGGCTCAAGTCCGCCTGTGGCATACTTATTGACGATGCTCACCATATCTCCGAGTTCTCTGCCGTATGCCTGGTACGCTATGGATGAATCGACAAAACGGTCGCAGATGACGATCTCTCCCCGCTCAAGCGCCGGGATTATGAATTCCCGGACATTCTGTGCTCTGGATGCCGCATAGATCAGCATCTCCGTAACAGCAGCCATCTCCTTGTTGCGGCTGTCGAGAAGAATATCCCGAAGCTTCTCACTGATAGGAGTTCCGCCCGGTTCTCTTGTATGTACGACAACAAGGCCCTTCTCATCGAAGAACCTCTCTATGTTTCTTATCTGCGTGGACTTTCCGGCACCATCACCGCCTTCGAGTGTTATGAACAAACCTCTCATTTCCGTTTCCTCTTCTTTCCCGCAGGTGGATCTGTGATCTCATCCTGCTTGTTTTTGTGCCTGACATATTTATCTAGCTGCAGCCACAGAAAGAAGGCAAATACGATGACTGGCGCCGCCACGAGTATTATTAGCAATATCTTGAAAAATAAAACCATAAGTGACTAATTATTATACCACAAGAGTCTTGATAAAGCATCTGCGTCTCTTGTGCGGTTCGATTTCGAACATCTTCCACTGATGATGCACCTTGGTATTGGTCTCGAGCTGAGGACCTGTTTCGGCATGATGTATGCCGTTTTTGACACAGCCGGAGTAAAGGTGCTCCATTATAACTCCGTTCACACCTTTCTTCTGGAGTTCCGGTCTTACGGCTATCAGGAACAAGTCCAGCGTATCGTTCTTCATGAGAGCCCTGAGTACTCCTGCCCATCCCAGCGGGAACAGTCTGCCCCGGCTCTTCTTCATGGCTTCTGCCACGGAAGGCGCGCCGACTCCGAAACCCATCAGATCATCATTGTCATCTATGATCAGACAGCAAAAGTCCGGATTGATCAGAGGAAGGAACTTGTTCACATACTTGTCTATCTGTCTCTCATTGAGCTCGACTACTCCGTAGAGAGGCGCGTACGCAATATTGATCAGTTCGAATGCTTTACGCACGTACGGCTTGACGTCACGTCTGCTCTTTACTGTGACCTTGCGGTATCCGGTGTTCCTCAGTACCCTGTCCGAAATTCTCTTCATGCGGACATAGTTCTGATCGTTCTCACTTCCGTCTCCTATCGGGATCAGATGCTCGATCCAGTCAGTATCCTTGACATATCCGAGCGCGGTCAGATGATCGATATAATACGGATAATTGTAATAAGTTACGAACATGCTGCGCTTGTCGAATCCTTCAACCAGCATGCCTTCGCGGTCCAGATCGCAGAATCCCAGCGGTCCGTGGACCTCTGTCATTCCTTTCTCTCTGGCCCAGTTCTCCACTGTCTCAAACAGCGCTGCAGATACTTCGCGGTCATCTATGAAATCGACCTGCGAAAATCTCATTCTTCTGGTCCCCCATGTCTCGTTGGCCTTGTGGCTGAGAATGGCTCCGATGCGTCCGACGACTTCGCCGTCACGATAAGCCAGAAATGCTCGCGCTTCACAATACTCA
>JBGUJM010000062.1:0-1591 GCA_045113935.1 Anaerovoracaceae bacterium | reverse complement strand
ATTTCAAAGGTGCAATGGTGCTGAAAGCTTGTCTGCTGGAGGCCGGATTTCACGATGAAATCCGCCATACCGCGGATATTGATGCGAACTGGTACTCGGATTCACCTCCGTCGGCTGAGCTACTGGTCGAGTCGCTGGAGACTGCGTTACAGAGAAACGGAATCAATCTCCATGCGAATCTCTACAGAATGTACGGTGAGGGGCGCTCTGCCGGATTTGAACTTTCCGATCCCAGCACAGGAGAGATTCTATTTACAATAGATATGGATGTGAACCGTCCAGTGCAGCCAACCCAGATCTATGAGGTGGCAGGACTCCGGTTCCGCGGGGTATCTCCTGATCAAATGCTCGCAGATAAGATTTCTGCGATCTCAACTGGCAAGGTGTTCCGAAGAATCAAGGATGTTGTGGATCTGTACTGTTTATCTCAGGTGTTCGAGCTTGACATAAATCAACTGCAGCAAACGCTGAGCAACAGCGGCAAGATGCTTGAGGATTTTCACGGTTTCCTGTACGGGACCGAAGAACTGAGGCACGCCTATGAAAAGTTTAGATTCACTGGCGGAGTGAACAAGCCGGTGTTTGACGAGGTGTATGTAAAGGTCAAAGCGTATTTAAAGGATCTCCTGCCAACGGATCAGTGTCGAGAATAAAAAATGAAACCTCTCCTCCGATGTAAACGGGGGAGAGATTTCTAATCTCAACTGATGGAGGTTTAAAAACTATTTTGCAGTAGAAAAGATGTTCAATGGTTCTTTAGTTGGAACTCATAAGCCATTTGACATGTTTACCCATGATCCTGTTGAAGACCGCGATCACTCTCCCGGTACCAAACATGGCCAGAAGTGTGCCGACATGGATCCCGATGATGCAGTGGGTAAGGATAAAGGACGCAATAGCCGTCAGGATGACGCAGGAGATGTCAACTATGTTCTTAGTGAGTCCGAGTTTCAGACCGCTGACATCCGAAATGACCTGGACAATGCCATCCGCGGGATTGGCAATGAGCCTCATATCGAGCGTCATGGCGGCTCCGACTCCAACACAAACAATGGCAAGAATCAGCAGTGGGATTCTCAGGAACAGTGATCCGGACGGGGTTGGAATGAATCTGGCAAAGAGATTCATGACCCTGGTGAATACCAGACTTAGCGGCAGCTGAAGAAGATCCAGAATAAAGACCTTTTTCCTTTGCTCCGGCTGCATATCCTGCCTGGAGTGCAGTATGATCTCAGCTATAATACATATGATATATACGATAAGAGATGTGTCACCGATAGCCCGGCCTGTGATCACTGAGGCACAGTAGGCGATGGAAAGAATAGGAGAAACACCCAGATTCACCTTTGTGCTCAGTGTCAGCCCTGTCGCCAGAATAATCTGTCCAATGAGATAGAACAGAACCCTTCGCCATTGTCTCATTCCGCCATCAGCTCATTAACTTTTGCTGTCGTAAAATCCTTGACCGGATTGAGTTCGATCAGACCTTCAATCTTTAAGAACTTGTAGAAGCTGCGTACGCCTACAACTGCCCGTTGAATGGAGGAATTTGACCGTCCTTGGCTGACCATTGACTCAATCAGCTTAACGA
>JBGUJM010000061.1:0-19051 GCA_045113935.1 Anaerovoracaceae bacterium | reverse complement strand
TGAGGCCATGAAGGCAGCTGTAACAGAGTCCTACGGTTACACAGAAGAAGAGATCGTATCGAGCGACGTTATCGGAATGAGCTATGGCTCACTCTTCGATGCTACACAGACACTCGCGCAGCAGTGCGGAACACACATCTTCGAGGTCAGAGTAGTAGCTTGGTATGACAACGAGATGAGCTATGTAAGCCAGCTCTGCAGAACTCTCAAGCACATGGGTACACTGGTCTAGTTTCAGACAGAATTACAGACAGCATAGCACCCGGCTTCTCCTGAGAAGTCGGGTGCTCTTGTTTTTTTAGCAGAATAAAAGGTGTATAATTACACAGAATAATCATCAGAAAAGGAGACTGAATTCATGTCATATGATGGATGGGCTATTGATGAATATCTTGACGCTGAACTGGTGAACAGACAGCTTGAGGAACTCAAGACCGGGCCTGTTTACGGTGTAAAGCCCGAGCCGCTGCAGTCTTATGTCGAGAACTATTTTGAAGCTAAGTGCGGGGGATCAAAAGCCCTGACTGATGAAGCGAAGAAATATATCCCGGGCGGCGTGCAGCACAATCTTGCTTTCAACTATCCTTTCCCGCTGGCCATGGCCAAGGCGGAGGGGGCTTATCTGTACGATGTTGACGGCAACCGGTATTATGACCTGCTGCAGGCAGGAGGACCTACAGTCCTCGGAAGCAATGATCCCGCGGTAAAGTCAGCTGTAATGGAGATCCTGAATGAGTGCGGTCCTTCGACGGGACTTTTCCATGAGTATGAACTCAAACTGGCGAGAAAGATCAGTGAGTGTGTGCCAAGCGTGGAGATGTTCAGGATGCTCGGATCGGGAACAGAAGCCGATATGGTGGCGGCAAGGATCGCCCGGCTCAAAACAGGCCATAAGAATCTCATTAAGATGGGCGGAGCTTATCACGGCTGGTCCGATCAGCTGGCTTACGGCATAAGGATACCGGGTACCAAGGGTATTCAGTCGAGAGGTATACCGGGTTATGTATTCAGACACACAGATGAATTTTTCCCGGGTGATCTGGAAGATCTGGAGAGGAAGCTCAGGAGAAATAAACTCGACGGCGGTACGGCCGCGGTATTCATCGAGGCGATAGGTCCGGAGAGCGGGACAAGGCCTGTGACCAAAGCTTTTGTCAGAGGATGCGAGAGACTGGCGCATGAGTACGGAGCTCTGCTTGTATGCGATGAAGTCGTCACAGGATTCCGTATCGGACTTGGAGGGGCTCAGGGATACTTCGGAATAGATCCGGACCTGACCGTTTTCGGCAAGGTCATAGCGGGCGGCTATCCGGGAGCCGGCGGCATCGGCGGACATGCTGACTGCATGGCGCATCTCGGGGCAGGACTCGATTCATCCGGAAAAAAAGTCAAAAAGGCTCTCTGCGGCGGCACTATGGCAGCAACACCGATATCCTGTGTAGCAGGCTACACGGCGATCTGTGAGATAGAGAAGCGCAATGCATGTGAAACAGCCGGAAGGATGGGAGACAGACTTACACAGGGCCTGCAGAAACTCATCAGCAAGCATGGGCTGCCGTTCGTGGCTTTCAACCAGGGCTCTGTCTGCCACCTCGACAGCGTAGGCACAATGCAGTATGCCATTGACTGGAGCAGACCATGGGAACTGCCTAAGATCCTCAGAGAAACAGGAAGAAGACAGATAGAAATGGAGCATATCGGCGCGGCCTATATGGCAGAAGGAATCGTGACTCTGGCAGGCTCAAGGCTGTATACCAGTGCTGCTTACACGGAAGATATGATAGACGATGTGCTCAGAAGATTTGACAGGGTATTCGGAAACTGCGGACTGCTTGACAGAAAATAGGAGAATAGTTATGTATTACAGCGACAATGAAGCAAGAAAGCTTGTGATCGAGGCAGGTCTGAAACTGGTAGAGCAAAAACTGATCGCCCGCACATGGGGGAATATCAGCGCAAGGATCAGCAAAGAAGAATTTGTGATCACACCGAGCGGCAGAGCCTATGATGCTCTCAGACCTGAGGATCTTGTAGTGGTCAGAGTCAGGGACTGCTCTTATGACGGTCCGGTAAAACCGAGCAGCGAGAAAGGTGTGCACGCGGCAGCATACGCTCTGAGGAGTGAAGTGAGTTTCATTATTCACACCCATCAGTACTATGCGTCGGCTGTGGCAGCGGACTGCAAAAGCATACAGTCAGCGCCTTGCGCCGAGTACGCGCTTCCGGGATCCGGCAAACTGAGGAAGAGCGTAGAGAAAGAGATCCGGAGATTTCCTGAGAAAAAGACATTCCTGATGGCAAGACACGGAACACTGATACTCGGCAGGTCAAGCGATGAGGCTTTTGAACTGGCCGAAGGCCTGGAGGAGAGATGCAGGAACCTGGTCGAATCCAGAGTGCCGAGTCATGATGCGGCGATGTCCGGAAAAATCGATACGGACGCAATCAGGACTGATGTACTGCCATGCGTCACCGTGGTCAGCGATCCGTATATTGATGAATGCTGCCGTGCGGGCATCACCGTCGGAGCCTATATCGATGATTTTGCACAGATAGCAGGTCCGGATATGCAGGTAGTGAACGATGCATGGGCTGCTCAGAGGGCTCTGCTCGGATATACTGTCAATCCTCTCGTGGGGAAGAATGCAGCAGGCAGGATCCCGATGACCGGTGTGCTGAACCAGAGAGGCGGAACTCACCCTGTACTCAATTCATTTATAGGCAGGAACGCGGTGCTGGTAAAAGGAGTCGGAGCAGTATGCGCCGGCAAGACCCCTGAAGACGCGGAAGCTGTCGCCATGATCGTCAGCAAGAACTGCGCGGCCGCATGCTATGCAAGAAGCGCAGGTCCTCTCAAACCAATGGATGCCAGACTGCAGAGATACATATATCTTACAAGTTATTCCAAGCGTATCAATTCAAAGTAACTGAACAGCTAAGCATAGGGTCATCTTAACGGAGTAATCACAGGGGCAGCGTATGAGCAGTTATATTCTTGCATATGATATAGGTACGACGGGTGTGAAGACATGCCTGTTCGAGGTAGACAAGTCGATACAGCTGATAAGATCAGCATCCAGAAGCTATCCGCTCTACATTCTTGAGGGAGGCGGAGCTGAGCAGGACGTGGATGACTGGTGGAACGGAATGGCTGAGAGCACCAGAGAGATTTTTGACACCGATACCATCACTCCGGATATGGTTGAGGGAATCTCATTCTGCTCACAGATGCAGGGCCTGGTACTGGTCAATAAGAACGGCAAAGCAGTCAGGCGGTCGATGAGTTATATGGATCAGAGGGCTACTGAAGAGATCAGAAAAGGTATCGCGAACGGTATACAGATAGCAGGCGCCAATGTTGCCAAGCTGATCCCGAGCCTCAGGATAACCGGAGCCGTAGCAGGCAGCGTCAAGGACCCTGTGTGGAAATACAAATGGGTCGAATCCCATGAGCCTGAAGTTTTCTCACGCGTGTACAAGTGGCTTGATGTCAAGGACTACCTGATACTCAGGTGTACCGGTAATTTCACGATGACTGATGATTCTGCTTTCGGCACTCTCCTCTACGATATAAGACCTGAGAGCAGAGGGTGGAGCAGTGAGATGTGCGAGATGCTGGGCATCAATATGGATCATCTCCCGGAGATCATCCGGTCTACTGATGTCGCGGGAAGACTGACTGCGGAAGCAGCAGCTGACCTGGGGCTCTGTGAGGGGACTCCGGTATACGGCGGAGGAGGAGACGCTTCTCTCATCGGAGTCGGAGCAGGCGCGGTCAATGTAGGAGATACTCATATATACAGCGGCACTTCAGGCTGGGTCATCACCGTAACTGACAGACAGATGGTTGACGTAACTTCCATGATAGCGGCCATCGTAGGAGCCGACCGCAGTAAATATAATTATTTTGCCGAAATGGAGACGGCCGGCAAATGCCTCGAGTGGGTAAGGGATCATCTGGCCAGAGATGAGATCGGAGTCTATGTCAGGAAGGAAGGAGTTCCTTCCGATTACGAAGAACGGAATACCAGCCTTTACAGCTACATGACGGAAGTTATCAAGGACGTTGCGCCGGGGTCGGGAGGAGTTATCTTCACTCCTTGGCTGCATGGCAACCGCTGTCCGTTCGAAGATCCCGCGGCAAGGGGCATGTTCTTCGGACTGGGGCTTGATACCGGTAAAACGGAGATGATACACGCAGTGCTTGAGGGTGTTTTCTATCATCTCAGGTGGATGCTTGAGTGTCAGGGCCGCAGACTGAAGACCTCGAAGGTCATAAGATTTGTAGGGGGCGGAGCTTTGTCGCCGGTATCCTGCCAGATGCTTGCTGATATACTCGGCAGGACAGTAGAAACTGTCGATTCACCTCAGAATGTCGGATCCGTCGGAGCCTGCGCTGTTACAGCAGTCGGTCTCGGTCTGATACCAGATCTGGATTGTGTCAGGGACTTCATACCTGCAGCCGCAGTCTACAGACCTGACATGAAAAAGCATGAAGCATACAAACCGTACTACAAGACATTCAAAAAACTATATGCTGCCAACAGAAACCTGTTCAAAGCACTGCAGTAAAGCGGATGCTTTCCGGCAGCTCCTCATATCGAAATGAAAAGAAAAGAAATCATAAGAGCAATCAAATTCGCTCTGGTATCTGCTTCTGCAGGTCTCGTTGAGATCGGTGTTTTCACAGTGATGAACGAGTTCACAGGACTCAGATACTGGCCGTGTTATCTGACGGCGCTCATTGCCTCGGTAGTCTGGTGTTTTACCATCAACAGGAGATATACCTTCAAGTCGACCAAGAATGTACCGCGCGCAATGGCTATGGTATTTGCGTTTTATCTGGTTTTCACACCGGCTACGACGATCCTCGGCAACTATCTGGCTGAGGATCTTCACTGGAACGAGTACCTGGTCACCGGGATCAACATGGCTCTCAACCTGTCGCTTGAATATCTTTACGACACTTTCGTAGTCTACAGGGGTGAGATGGACAACAATGACATTGCCGCCAGAGACAAAAGGAGAGGTAATACTCCGGAATAGATATACCACTATTTGATTCCGCACATAACAAAGGACCCGCTTCCGGGCGGGCCCTTTTTGTCTGCTGCCTGTTATACAGTATATCTGAAGCTATGATACGATCTCCTGTATCGCGCGGATGCAGGTGTCAATATCTTCTTCAGTATTGAACACCCCGAATGAGAACCGGATCGTACCTGTCGGGAAGGTGCCGAGAGTCTTGTGCGCGTTAGGAGCACAGTGCAGACCTACCCTGGTCTCAAGCCCGTATTCGAAATCCAGTCTGAATGCAACATCAGCGCAGTCGACCTTGAGTGTCTGGATCGATACGACCGCGGTGCGGAGCGGAGTGCCGTCTTCCGAATAACATTTTCTGTGTCCGCATATCCTTACAAGACCCTGCTCCTCAAGAGGGAGAAGTCCGTCAAGGAATCTCTGGGTGAGGGCGAGTTCGTGGCCGGAGATCTTATCTGTTCCTTTTTCCGTTACCCATCTGAGCCCAGCGTTGAGACCGACTATTCCCGGGAGATTCATGGTGCCCGGCTCAAATCTGTCAGGCATGAAGTCAGGGACTTCTTCTGTATGGCTGATCGAGCCTGTTCCGCCTGAGAGGATAGGTTCGATCAGAGGAATCATTTCTTCCGTGATGATGAATCCGCCTATGCCCTGAGGACCGAGAAGCGACTTGTGACCTGTAAAGCACAGAGCGTCTATGTTCATCTCTTTCATATCGATAGGGATGATGCCTGCTGACTGGGCACTGTCGACAATGAATTTCAGACCGTGTTTCTTACAGATCGCGCCGACTTCTTTAAGCGGGTTGATCGTGCCGCATATATTGCTTGAATGAGTCATGACAATGGCGACCGTTTCAGGTCTGATCATGCCTTCAATCGCGTCGAGGACCAGTTCACCTTCAGATGTCCCCGGTATCCTGTCAAACATGACTCCCTGTTTCTCCAGCTGGACAAGAGGTCTCATGACCGCATTGTGCTCCATGGAAGAACACAGGATGTGATCTCCCGGATGAAGGAAGCCTTTGAGGACAATGTTGAGGGATTCAGTAACGTTCTTGGTAAAAACGACATTCTTGCAGTCCGATCCGCCGAACATATCGGCAAGCATCTCGCGCGTCTCGAAAACAGTGCCTTCAAGATCATAAGCAGCTTCGTAGCCGCCGCGGTTGATATTGGTACCGCATTTTGTCATATATTCATACACAGCGTCGGCGACTTCCTTAGGCTTAGGGAAAGATGTTGCGCCGTTATCTACATAAATTTTCTCCATGTTGTAATTCCTCCGGAAAAACATTCGAAAAAACGGAGCAGGCTTATATAATGCCGGCCTCTTATATTTATTATTCTACTTCATATAAGAGCGCGTTGCCATAGAAAAGTATTATAACAGGTGCCTGATGGGCCCACGCCGGAGCTGCAAAATCCGGCCCGGTAAAAATTAACAGCAGTGTTTTTGATTGACCGTAACATGTCCTGTTGGGTACAATCAAATCAGATAAGGGAGGTGCTGCGGTGAAGAAGAACAAGAGAGTCGGAATGCTGATGGATGAACTGTTGCAGAACCCGTGCAGACTGTATGAGTCCAGATATTTTTGTGAGAAATATGGCATCGCGAAGTCCAGCCTTTCAGAGGACATCAAGCTGATACACGAAGTGCTGCAGGAGAATGGCTCAGGCCGCATAGAGAGTATTCAGGGCGTCGGCGGCGGCATCAGATATATACCCGGAATATCTCCTGACAGAATACGAAGGCTGCAGAGCGAACTGATCGGAGCACTTTCTGATACGACCAGAATGCTAGGCGGCAAGTATCTCTATACATCGGATATCATGTTCAACGGAAATTACGTAGCGGATATTGCGAGGATATTCGCGCAGAAATTCCATGGACTCGGAGCAGACTACGTGGTTACTGTTGAGACCAAGGGAATAGGCATTGCTGCGCAGACTGCCTATATGCTGGGGCTGCCTCTGGTCGTGATCAGAAGGGAGGCAAAGTATTCTGAAGGATCGACAGTGAGTATCAACTATTTCAGCGGTACCAATGAGAGGATCCAGAAGATGTCGATCGCCAAAAGGGCTGTTGAGCCGGGCAGCAAAGCTGTCATTGTGGATGATTTCATGAGAGGAGGCGGAAGTCTTAAGGGCATCAGGGATATCCTCGGTGAATTCGACATAGAGACCGTCGGGATCGGTGTCGCTATTGAGTCAAGACTGCCGGAACGCAAAAAAGTTGAAGACTATATATCTATACTTATCATTGACGATATAGATGAAGACAACAAGATAATATCTATCAGGGCGAATGAGAGTATATGTATGTAAATTCATGCCTGATGGGTAACTCATTTCCTTGAAAGAATGGTAGCGTTACAATATAATTATTATGCATGGCGAGTGCTCGGCAGGGATTCTTCCGGCCGTGTGTCATGTCTTAAGGGGAACTGAGAGAGGGAACGGGAATTTATGGATTTTTCACAATATAAGAGAATACACTGTCTGGGAATAGGCGGAATAGGCCTGTCGGCCGTAGCTGAGATCCTGGCAGACAACGGACATATTGTTTCCGGAACGGATATCAATCCATCCAAAGTTACAAGGCATCTTGAGAGCATCGGCATCAAGGTGTTCAGTTCTCATGAACCGGAGAATGTAGAAGGTGTGGATGCGATCGTCTACTCTGCTGCGGTATCCGAGGAGAATCCCGAGGTCATAAGAGCCCATGAGCTGGGCATACCTCTCTTCTCAAGAGCCCAGGTGCTTGGAATGATCATGGACCGCTATGAGAATTCTGTCGCCATCTGCGGTACACATGGCAAGACTACTGTAACATCCATGACTTCGCTGATCCTCAGGAATGCGAAATACAAGCCGACCATTCTTGTCGGAGGCAATCTGCCGCAGATCAACGGCAATGTGGAGATCGGCGAGAATACATATTTTGTCACAGAAGCATGTGAATATATGGACAGCTTCCTTGAACTGAAGCCGAGCATCGGAGTCATCCTGAACATTGATTCCGACCATCTTGACTACTTCAAGGATATGGAGCACATAGTCAAGTCATTCAGCACTTTCGTAGAGCAGATCCCTCCGGGAGGGACTATCATCGCATATGGTGACAATCCTTTCGTCAAGAGCATTCTCAAAGGACACAGGAACAAGATCACATACGGTTACAGCGAGAGCAATGATTTCTATGCCGAGAACATAAGGTTCAATGAACATGGTTTTCCTTCTTTCGATATATGCCGCAAAGGCCGTGTCGTGATCAGTCTGGAACTGTCTGTACCGGGAGAGCATAATGTCCTCAATGCGATGGCATCTTTCGTGACCGCATCATTTCTGGGCGTAGATAAGGAGACCATAAGAAATACACTTAAGGACTATCACGGGACCAACAGACGTTTTGACTTCAACGGTGTGACTGCAAACGGGGTCATGATCATAGACGACTATGCGCATCATCCGACTGAGATCAAAGCCACTCTCAAAGCAGCAAGAAATGTCAAACATAACAAAATGTGGCTGATTTTCCAGCCGCATACATACACAAGGACCAAAGCCCTCTTCAATGAATTCGTTGATTCATTCAACGATACGGATGTGCTGATCCTGACCGACATATACGCTGCAAGAGAGAAGGATGTATATAACATATCATCCTACAAGCTGATGACGGCCATCAGAAAGAAATATCCTGACAGAAAGGTATATTATGTCAAGGATTTTGAGGACATCGTAAACTACATCAACAAGTTCGCGGGCAAGGACGACATAGTCATGACTATGGGCGCCGGAGATGTCTACAAGATCGGGGAAATGCTGCTCGCTGACAAATAGTTAATAAAAAAAGGGACGCCGGGACGACGTATCACTGAAAACACTTATTATCAAAAGAACGGAGTCATGTATGAGCGAAAAAATGAGACGGGATGCTAAGTCTATCGCCAGAACGATGCTTAACACAACTCACCACCAGAATTATCACCAGGAGGCTGATATGTCGAACGACCATTTTTCTAATCTCAAGCTTTTCACCTGCAATTCACATCCTGAGCTTGCACAGGAGATCGCCGAGTATATGGGAATAGAGCTCGGCAAGTCAACCGTTACTAAGTTCAGTGATGGCGAGATAAGCGTCAGTATCTGGGAATCCGTAAGAGGAAAGGATTGCTTCATTGTTCAGTCCACTAATGATCCGGTCAATGACAATCTGATGGAGCTCCTCATTATGACAGACGCTCTCAAGAGAGCAAGCTGTAACAGCGTTACAGCAGTAATGCCGTACTACGGCTACGCGCGTCAGGACCGCAAAGCCAAGGCAAGAGACCCGATCACAGCCAAACTCGTAGCCAATATGATCACAGCTGCAGGCATCGACAGAGTCATTACCATGGATCTGCACGCGTCTCAGGAGCAGGGTTATTTTGATATCCCGGTCGACCACATGCTTGGCCAGCCGATGCTGACAGATTATTTCGCGCTCAAGGATCTCAGCGACCTCGTTATCGTTTCACCTGACCACGGATCAGTCAAGAGAGCCCGCAACATGGCCAAGCCGCTCAATGTTCCGATCGCCATCATAGACAAGAGAAGACCGGAAGCCAACAAAAGCGAGATCATGAATGTCATCGGTGATGTTGAAGGCAAGAACTGTATCATTCTCGATGACCTGATCGATACAGCGGGAACTATCTGCAATGCCGCTCAGGCACTGATGGATCTCGGAGCCAAGTCTGTCTACGCGTGCGCAACACATGCCGTGCTCTCGGGACCTGCTCTGGAGAGGATCGAGGCCAGCCCGATCAAGGAAATGGTACTTCTCAACACGATCCCGATCCCGCCTGAGAAGAAACTCAAGAAGTTCACTGTCCTGTCAGTAGGACACATCTTCGCAGAGACGATCGCCAGAGTGTATTCGCACAAGCCGATTTCAGTAATGTTCGAGTAAAAGGATCATCAGAACGGCCCTCCCCAGGGCCGTTTGTTTTGCACGAAAAGCCGGGAAGGAATGGTTGTTTGTTTTCACAAAAGGGGAATTGTGATAGAATAATCGGCGGCAAGGCGAAGCCTATCATCAAGACAGAAGAGAAATCATATAATGGGTATTATTTTCAACAGGAAAAAGGGATCTGAATTCAACGAGGATACTTTTGTGATCGCCGGTCTGGGCAATCCCGGTCCGGAGTACGAGAAGACAAGGCACAACATGGGATTCAGAGCTCTGGATGTGCTTGCATCGGATGCTGGCATTGACATCAGGAGAGCGAAATTCCACGCTCTGATCGGGCAGGGCAGGATCGCCGGACACAAGGTGGTTCTGGTAAAACCTCAGACATATATGAACAGGAGCGGTATCGCTGTGCGCGAGGCTGCTATGTATTATAATGTCCCGAGTTCCAATGTCATCGTGATCTATGATGATATCGATCTGCCGCTCTCGGCTATAAGAGTGCGCAAGTCCGGAGGACCGGGTACGCATAACGGAATGAAGTCCGTAGTGGAGCAGCTGGGTGTAAAAGATTTCCCGCGCATCAGGATAGGCGTCGGAGCACAGGATGCGGATGAGGATCTGGTGGACAGGGTCATCGGCAAGGTTCCCAAGGCAGAACAGGAGCTGCTCGATAAAGCCGCTGCATCTGCGGCCGCGGCAGCTGCGGATATTGTCCGTTCAGGCATTGATATCGCCATGAACAGACACAACTATACGCCTCCCAAGAAGGAAGACAAAACAGAATGATAACCAGCTATACCGGCATCAGCGGCAGCAGGACTGCCTATCTCATTGCCTCGATCAGAGGCAGCAATACGGTGCTGATAGTGGTCTCGTCCGGACGGACAGCAGAACGTCTTCGGAGAGACCTTTCTTTCTGTGCTCCGGATGCTGAGATCCTGGTCATGCCGGAAGAGGATGATGTACAGATCCTGTACGAAGCAAGGAACAGAGAGTCACAGGTCATCAGAGTGAAAGCACTGCAGGCTCTGGCTGCGGGCACTTACGGCAAGCCGGAACGCAGATGTTTTGTGATCGCGCCGGTCAGCGCCGCCGTCCGGATGACTGAAGATCCTGAACGTTTTATATCCGGAATGATCAGTGTCAGAACAGGAGAAGTCCGGGATCCTGAGCAGCTTAGGAATGAACTTGTAAGGTCCGGATATACTCCGGCAGCAGTAACTGAGTCGCCGGGAGAATTTACTGCCCGCGGCGGTATCCTCGATGTGTTCCCGCCGGCACTGGACTATCCTCTGCGAATAGAATTCTTCGGAGACGAGATAGACCAGATCAGGGCTTATGACCCGGATACGCAGAGGTCTGTTGAAAACGTGCAGTCTGCCGATATAGGACCGGCAGCAGAATTCATTCCGGATGAAACAGAACGCGCGCAGGCACTTCGTGCAATCTGCAAAGAGTACGACCGCCGCATCCGCAATGCAAAAAAGGAATACGCGGCAGATGAAAAAGGTAAAGCTTCCGCTGTCAGTGACGGCAGGATAGATGCTCTTGAAATGCACAGAGGAAGAGTGAAAGATCTGTTCGAGCAGAATACCAATGTACAGCTGTACGCTGATTTTATAGAGTATTTTGATGTGGAGAAGGTCAGGCTGTGGGATTATGCGGCGGCAGGAGGCGCAGGAATTGTTATCGCTGATCCTGCAAGATGCGCTGATGAACTGCCGGAAACCTGCAGCAGCGCGGACTGGCAGACAATATATGAAAGCGATGCGGACATACGTATTTTCACTCCATATCCTGAGATGATCCGCGGCGCGGAGCATATAGATGAGATCGTCAATATAAGGAGCAGGCAGCTGGCGCCTTTCAACGGGCAGATCGATCTTTTTGCCGAAGAGACCGGAAGGCTTGCGGCAGCGGGGTACAGTATTACGATCGCGAGCCCGGATGAGGAGAGAAACGAACGCATACGCGAATATCTGGCTATTGCTGATGTCGAAGGGAACATATCCTACAGAACAGGATCGCTCAGCGGCGGTTTTATCATGGATGACGACAAAGTGTGCTTTATCACTGAGTCAGATATCTATCCTGACAGCATGCGCAAAACGCGTCGCAGGAAGGTCAAGAAGAGGTCCGCTGATACTCTGCAGTTCTCAGATCTTAAAGCCGGTGACTATATCGTTCATGAGGTACACGGAATAGGCCGGTTCGAGGGAATCAGGCCCCTGACCGCTGACGGGCAGACAAAAGATTATCTTGTCATCAGATATGCCGGTTCGGATGTGCTGTATATCCCGACAGAGCAGCTGGATATCATACAGAAATATATAGGCAATTCAGGCAATCCTCCGGCTCTCTCCAGGCTGTCCGGGGGCAGCTGGAAGAGGACAAGAGAACGGGCCAGAAGAGCAATCGAGGCTATAGCGGAGGATCTGGTCAGGCTGTATGCCGAGCGGCAGGCGGCGGGCGGATATGCTTTCGGGGAAGACACGGTCTGGCAGGCTGAGTTCGAGGATTACTTCCCGTATACCGAGACTGATGACCAATTGAGAGCTGTCAGTGAGATCAAAGAGGATATGGAAAAACCTCTGCCGATGGACCGGCTTCTGTGCGGAGATGTCGGTTACGGCAAGACTGAAGTCGCTGCGCGTGCGATCTTCAAGTGCATCTCCGAAGGCAAGCAGGCGGCGCTGCTGGCTCCGACGACTCTGCTCGTCAACCAGCATTACCATAACCTCAGGGAACGTTTTGCACACTTCCCGTTTGAGATCAGGGAACTCTCCAGATTCCGCAGCGCACAGGATCAGAAGAAGACCGTCAAGTCAGTAAGAACAGGAGAGACGGATCTCATCATAGGAACACACAGGCTGCTGTCTGATGATGTGAGATTCAGGGATCTGGGACTGCTCGTGATCGACGAGGAGCAGAGATTCGGAGTGCGTCACAAGGATAAGATCAAGCAGCTCAAACAGAGCGTTGACGTGCTGACCCTCTCGGCTACGCCGATACCGAGGACTCTCAATATGTCTCTCACAGGCATCAAGGATATCAGTCTGATAGATGAGCCGCCGGGGGACAGACTTCCGGTGCATACGTATGTGACACCTTATGAAGAGGAGATCATGCGCAATGCTATCGAACGCGAACTTGCCAGAGGCGGGCAGGTCTTCATAGTCAATAACAGAATAACCGGCCTGACACAGATCAGAGAGACCGTAGAGAGACTGGTCCCTCAGGCTGCGGTTGCTGTCGGTCACGGACGGATGAGCGAAGACACGCTTGAGCGGACGATGCTTGATTTTATCGACGGACACACCGATGTGCTGATCGCGACCACGATCATAGAAAACGGAATAGATATTCCGAATGCCAACACCATGATAATACTCAATGCCGACAGATTCGGTCTGGCGCAGCTGTATCAGCTGAGAGGCAGGGTCGGCAGGTCACACAGGCTGGCATATGCATACTTGATGTATCAGCCGGGCAAAGTCCTGACCGAAATAGCCAGAAAGAGACTGACTGCGATCCGTGAGTTCACGGAGTTCGGCGCGGGGTTCAAGCTGGCTATGAGGGATCTCGAGCTCCGCGGCGCGGGCAACATGCTTGGCGAGGCCCAGAGCGGTCACATCGAGAGTATAGGCTATGAACTGTATTGCAAGGAGATAGACCGTGCGGTCCGGAGACTCAAAGGGGAAGTAGTGACAGATCAGAGATCTGAGATAACCATAGATATCCCGGTTGAAGCATCCGTTCCGGCTTCCTACATAACAGATGAGACTCTGAGGCTGCAGGCATACCGGAAGATAGCGGCAATCAGTTCACAGGATGACAGCGAGGATGTTCTGGATGAACTTACAGACAGATATGGCGATGTTCCTGCAGAAACCATCAACCTTCTCAAGGCGGCGGAGGTACGGGCTCACGCTGAGACAGCGGGGGTATCACTGATCGGCAGGAAAGGTCCGCGCATTGAGATAAAATTCTCTGAGAACAACAGATTCAGCGCTTATGCCGCTGTCATGGCAAAAGCGGAATTCGGGGATGCTCTGACGATAATGAGCGGACGGACGACCGGCCTCAGCCTGTACGCGGGACACGCGGCCCATACGGCAGCAGTCAGCAGACAGACGGCCTCAAAAACCGCAGAGTCGGATCTCGATATAGTTCTGGCTCTGATGAGGACACTGAGAGACGCCATATCACAGGGGGATGATCCCCGGTGATATATTTCAGTGACCGAAGGAATGGCTCTGTTGTCACATCATACGGATTAAAGTATAATAAATAGTTAGTTACTGCGCAGGGAGGCTGAACTATGCTATTCAAAAATATAGGTATAATAGATGAAGATTTCACTTATCGCGAGGGAATGTACGTAGGTACTGACGGCGATAAGATCACTTATATCGGAACCGAAGCCCCATCCGAAGATGTTCAGGCCAGGGAAGAGGAACTGTTTAAAATGACTGTCAGCGCCAACCCGCTCAAGGCCGGAGAGTCTTCGGGATGCTGCGGACATTCGCTCGCAAGCGGTGCGGAACATCCTCTGTTCGGAGAGGTATATGATGGTACCGGCAAAGTCCTGATGCCTGCCTTCTACAATGCCCACGGACATTCGCCTATGTGCCTGATGAGGGGTTACGGAGAAAATCTGCCCCTTGACCGCTGGCTCAATGAGAAGATCTTCCCGTTTGAGGACAAGCTTTACAGTGACGCAGTATACTGGTCGACACTGCTGACTATGGCGGAGTCGATGAGATTCGGTATTGTATCGACCAGCGATATGTATTACTTTATCGATGACATGGTCAGGGCTGTTGCCATAAGCGGAATGAAAACCAACATTTCCAGAGCCGTGACAGGAATCGGATGTGCCCGCCTTGAAGACTGCGCAGGATACAGGGAGATGAAAGAAGCTATCCTGATGTATGACGGATTTGCAGACGGACGGATCAAGGTGGAAGCTTCGGCTCATGCCGAGTACACCAACAATGAGATGTTTCTGAGAGCGGTCGCGGATACAGCGAAGCAATTCGATGTCGGAATGCATGTGCATGTGGCTGAAACTGAAGCGGAGACCAAGGGCTGTATAGAAAGATACGGAAGGACTCCCGTCAGATTCCTGGCAGACTGCGGACTGTTCGATGTGCCTGCCAATGCAGCACACTGTGTCTGGCTGACTGATGAGGATATGGATATTCTGGCAGAAAAAGGCGTTTCCGTATCCAGCAACACTGTCAGCAATATGAAACTCGCAAGCGGTATCTGTGATGTGCCGGCACTGTACGCGAAGGGAATCAACGTTGCCATCGGAACCGACAGCGTCGCCAGCAACAACAGCCTGAATTTCTTTGAGGAAATAAAGCTGTTTGCTCTGGCTGGCAAGATAAAATCTATGGACCCGTCGGCTGTAACACCTCAGCAGGTGCTTCACAGCGCGACCAGAAGCGGTGCGCTTGCGCAGGGCAGAGAGGACGCCGGCCTCATCAAAGAAGGCTTCAGGGCTGATCTGATCGTGGTCGATGCAGAAGGCCCGAACATGTACCCTGTACACAACATGCTCAACAACCTCGTATACTCAGCCGACGGCAAAGATGTTCTGCTGACTATGGCCGACGGCAAAGTCCTGTACCGCAGCGGGAGATATATGACTCTGGATATTGAGCGTGTCAAAGCAGAGGCAGAGGCCGCAACCAAAAAGATACTTTCATTACTATAAAGCGGCTGACAGAATAACTGTCCCATGACATACTGTGACAAATATTGATGGATAACGATATAAAGGATACTCAGAATCTTAATAACGAGCCGGAGAACAAAGCGTCGAAGGCTGCTACGAAGCTGATGCAGGGCGCTACTATACTTGCGATCGCGGGTATAGTAAGCAAGATTTTCGGAGCCATTTTCAGGATCCCTCTGACCAATATGATCGGCGCGGAGGGCCAGTCTTACTATGGCGCAGCCTATCCTGTATATCAGCTGTTCTATGTGATTGCTACCGCCGGATTTCCTGTGGCTATCTCAAGGATGGTATCTGAGAGAATAGCGGTGGGAGATTATATCAATGCAGAAAAATCTTACAAGATCGCTCTCAAAGTAACTCTTGTGATAAGCTCTGCTTCTTTTGCCATCTGCTTCTTCGGAGCGGGAATGATCGCAAAGGGCATAGGCAATCCGGGATCAGAGGCTTCGATAAGGGCAATATCGGTGGCACTTCTGTTCACCCCGTTCGCTGCTTCTCTCAGAGGATATTTCCAGGGACATCAGATCATGGCGCCGACCGCGGTGTCGCAGGTCATAGAGCAGATGGTCAGAGTATGCACAGGCCTTTTCCTGGCGTACATGTTCTACCGGACCAATCTTGAACTTGCTGCAGCGGGCGCTACTTTCGGAGCTTCCGCAGGAATGATAGCGGCAATGATAGTTCTGATCCTTATATACAGAAAAGACAGGCAGCGCAGAAAGGACAATATCGCCCGTTCCGCAATCAGGAGCGAGACGACACGGGACCGTCTGAAAGAACTGGTAGAGATAGTCATCCCTATCACGATAGGATCTGCGATAATGCCGCTGATGATGACGATCGATGCCGCGGTTGTCATGAGAAGGCTGCAGGCAACAGGCTGGGATCTGGCATCGTCCAAAACTCTGTATGGGCTGATCAGCGGTTACTGCGACCCGCTGGTCAATCTTCCGGTCGTGTTCATCGATGCGATATGCATCAGCCTTATACCGGCTGTTACCACTGCTTTTACTCTCAAAATCAAGTCCGATCTTGACGGAAATATCAGGACCGGGCTAAAGACAATGATGATCATTGCATTTCCTTGTGCCGTGGGACTGACGGTTCTGGCCAGACCTATTCTGCTGCTTTTGTATCCGAGAAAGCCGGAAGAGGCTATGATGGCTGTGCATACTCTGCAGATCCTCGCTGTGGGTATCATCACCCTCGCGATCATGCGGACTCTGTCAGCAAGCCTTCAGGGAATCGGGAAGATGGCACTGCCGGTGTTCAATCTGTTCCTCGGAGCGGTAGCCAAGATCATTATTACGTATGTCCTTGTAGGTATACATGATCTGAATATCAACGGCGCGGCTATAGGCAGCGTCTGCGCTTATCTTACAGCTGCCGTGCTTAACTACCTGGGC
Organism: Anaerovoracaceae bacterium; assembly: GCA_045113935.1. GTDB lineage: Bacteria > Bacillota > Clostridia > Peptostreptococcales > Anaerovoracaceae > Crickella. The sequence continues at coordinate 1,897 of JBGUJM010000061.1, read as the reverse complement.
CTCAGAAGACACGCCGATGTCAATCTCGACCTTGGAAGTGTATTCGTAAGACCATTTGCGGCATCAGCCATCATGGGTGTTGCGGCGGTTGTGATATATAAAGTGATATTCCTGATACACCCAAGCAATCTCATCGCGACAGGGCTTTCAATTATGGCGGCAGTCGCGGTATATTTTGTCATGGTGTTCGTCACAAGAGCGGTAACGAAAGAGGAACTCGCGCTGGTCCCGAAAGGGGAGCTGATATACAGAATTGCGGTTAAAATGCACCTTGCAAAATAGGTGCTGAAAAACGCATAAAATCACCCAATTCAGCCCAATTCAGCCTGATTTCTGTTGACATGGTATAAAGGGTATTTTATAATTTCCACAGAATTTGTAAGCAAACTTGAAGGAGGATTGATTTATGAATAAAGCTGAATTAGTTGCAAAGGTTGCAGATAAAACAGGATTCAAGAAGAAAGACGCAGAACTTGCTCTCGACGCAGTTCTGGATACAATTGAGAAGGCACTCGTAGACGGCGACAGCGTAAGACTGATCGGATTCGGAACCTTTGAGACTAGAAGCAGAAGGGCAAGAACAGGCAGAAATCCTCAGAAGCCAGACGCACTCATCAAGATCCCGGCTTCCAAGGCTCCTGTATTCAAGGCCGGCAAGTCCCTCAAGGACGCTGTTAATAAGTAATTCCTACAGCATAGACTTGCGGGCAGCTCCCGGGCTGCCCGTTGTTTTTTTGCAAAACGAATAATCGGACATAATAGACATAATATATGAGACTGGATAAGTATCTGAAGAATTCAAGAATAATCAAAAGACGCACTGTCGCCAAAGAAGCCTGTGAACTGGGGCGGGTCGAGGTCAACGGAAAAACAGCCAAGCCGGGACTGGAACTGAAGATCGGCGATGAGATAAAGATCACGTTCGGAAATAACGTTCTGAAAGTGAGAGTAGCGGCTATGCCTGAGACAGTACGAAAGGATGACGCGGAAAAAATGTATGAAGTACTGAACTGAAACTATATTTTGTATGGTACCGGTCAGTATACACTATACATGCTTAATGTGCCGTTTTAGCGGACAGATGGGATAATCGCCAAAAGGCGAATTAATTCGCAGGGCGTTTTGCGCAGAGCTTAACATATAAGCATCTGCGCTTTTTCTATAAGCGGTTTATGGCGGTTTTTGGCGGGTTATTTTTTGTCTCTTCCTTTTACATATGTGAGATTATGTAAGCAACATACTATCCGTTGCAATAATGGAAGAGAACCGGGAGGAAATATTATGGAAAGAAACTATTATCCGATAATGGGGAAAAACAATAACCCTGAGTACATATCCGTCATCAGCTCATCGAAATGCGGCAGGATCCGCATCGATGATATAGAAGTGATAGAACAGGAAGGCCGCAAACTGCACATTATCACGGCCGAGAGGGACTATGCCTTTTATGAGAATCTGACAGACCTGATACCGGCGCTGGTCGGGAGGGCATTCTACAGACCGATCAAGGGGCTGATTATCAATTTTGATCATATCAAGGATATCTCCGGCAGTACGATTACCTTCAATTCAGGTCAATGCGTGAGTATGGGCAAGAACAGCATCAGCAAGACCAGGTCAGCATACAAGAAATATCTGATGAACTATCCTCCGTACAGCCTGTGGGAAAGAAACGGCAATTCCGCGATGAGTGTAGCGGAGACCGGAATAGATGAAGAAAAAGACGATAATTTATACAAAAATCACGGCAATAATATGTGAAAAATAATAACAAAAAAATTCAATTTTTTTGTTGACACTATCGGCCCTTTTGTGTATACTAATGAAGCTGTCGCTGAGAGCGGCGGCGGAACCTTGAAAACTTCATAGTGCAGAACAGGTCTTGAAAACCAGGCGA
>JBGUJM010000060.1:0-1688 GCA_045113935.1 Anaerovoracaceae bacterium | reverse complement strand
CAATCGCAGCTGTGGCTCAGGTGGAGCTTCAGACAAGAAGACAGGAGGATGAGATAGGCACTCGTCTGCTGATCGCAGGCTCAAAAGTGACCGGTCAGGAACCCGTCTCTTGCCCAGTCGGTAGTAACTTCAAGGTGGAGAACCTGTTCTTCAATGTCCCGGCTCGTCGGAAATTCCTGAAGTCGAATGCGACGGAGCTGAGTAACATTCTTGTCGCTTTTGAACGGATCGTACTCGTTTATCCAGAGATCCATTTCACGCTACATCATAATGGTACGGAGATGCTGAATCTGAAACCCGGCAGTCTGCGTCAGCGTATCTTGGATGTGTTTGGCAAGCAATATAATCAAGATCTCCTGCCCGTTGACGTCCATACTGCCATGTGTACCGTTACGGGCTTTGTCGGTAAACCTGAGGCAGCGAGAAAGAAAAGCGGACATGACTATTTCTTTGTCAACGGCCGGTATATGAAGCATCCCTATTTCCATAAGGCGGTGCTCTCTGCTTATGGTCGTCTGATTCCGGAAGGGATGCAGGTTCCTTATTTCCTCTATTTCGAGGTCGAGCCTTCCGATATTGATGTGAACATCCATCCGACGAAGACCGAGATCAAGTTTGAGAACGAACAGGCAATCTGGCAGATTCTGACGGCTGCCGTCCGCGATGCTATCGGAAAGTTCTGTGAGGTCCCGACGATCGATTTTGACACACAGGGATGTCCTGATATTCCCGTGTATGATCCTGCCAGTCAGATTGCTCCTCCGCAGCCCCAATATAATCCCGACTATAATCCTTTTAACCAAGGAAAGGGGAAACATACGGGTGGGACAGAGACTTTCGGGTCGCGTGTTGCTTCCCGAGTTCCAGATAACTGGGAGGCACTTTATGAGGGCGCGAAAGCAGAGTATGATCTTGAGGGGATGTCAGAAGAGGGAAACGTCTTTGATGTCCCAGAGACGACTGATGTGCCGCCTGTCTCCTCGGATTTCCTTTCTGAGAAGTCGCCGGTCCATTATCAGTATAAAGGGAAGTACCTGATGACGGCGGTAAAGTCTGGACTGATGATTATCGATCAGCACCGTGCAGATATCCGTATCTTATATGACCGGTATATGGAACAGCTGGATAAGCATGCCGCCAGTACACAGAAACTGCTCTTCCCGGAAACAGTCCGGCTGGCTCCTTCTGATGCGGTGGTCCTGACTAAGATTATGCCTGATCTGACAAATGTCGGTTTCGATCTGAGTGATCTTGGCGGTAACAGTTTCGCTATCAACGGTGTTCCTGCAGGTATAGAAGGTGTCGACCCAGTCCGTCTCTTATGTCAGATGGTAGAAGACGTGAATGGGGTCCGTGGACAGTTGTCGACACTGAATGCACAACTGGCATTGAGCTTGGCACGTAGTGCTGCCATTCCTTATGGTCAGATTCTGAGTAACGAGGAAATGGAGACCGTTATCAATGAGCTCTTCGCCTGTTCTAACGTAAACTACACACCCGACGGGAAGGCTATCCTGTGTATTCTTCCTCAGGCAGATATTGAGCATCTTTTAGGCTAAATACTTAAAAAGAGTTAAAATACAAAAGATTTATTCCTGTTATTTTCGTATTCTCAATAAATAGCAGTACCTTTGCACCCGCAAAAACGAAATGAGGGCGTTTAGCTCAGCTGGTTTAGAGCATCTGCC
>JBGUJM010000059.1:0-9124 GCA_045113935.1 Anaerovoracaceae bacterium | reverse complement strand
ACCTCTTGATGAGGATCTTGCCGAATTCCGGAGGTACAACGAAGAAAACAGCGTACCTCTGATACTCAGAGAAACAGAGTCACTTCTGGCTCTGCTGATAGAGATGGTGCGTCCGCGCCGCATACTGGAAATCGGTACTGCCTACGGATACTCGGCTCTGTTTTTTGCCCGGAGTGCCCCGGAGGCAATGGTGACGACCATCGAGCGGAGCGAGCATATGATACCCATTGCCGCGGCGACTTTCGAAGACTGGCCTGAAGGCAGCCGGATAGATTTCCGGACAGGTGATGCCGGCGCAATACTCGAAGAGCTGATTGAGGAGATGAGAAAAGATCCGGACGGCGCGCAGCCTTACGATCTTGTTTTCATCGATGCAGGCAAAAGCCATTACAAAGAATTTTTTGAAAGGGCAGAGCAGCTCGCAAGGCCGGGCGCTCTTATTGTATGCGACAATATACTGATGCACGGATGGACAGTCGACAGATCCTATGATGGCGCAAAACGTCACAGGACCAACGTCAAGTATATGCGTCAGTTTATAGAATATATCAGTGAAAGGGAAGACCTGACCGTATCGCTTCTGTCAAGCGGTGACGGTCTGGCGGTGATCAGACTTCATGACTGACTATCGTAACAGACTCGAGCTCCTCGCCCCGGCGGGAGACATGGAAAAACTTAAAACAGCGATCATATACGGCGCGGACGCTGTATATTTCGGAGGGCAGACCGGCAGCCTCAGAGCGGGAGCCGGCAATCTCAGTGTTCCAGAGATAAGAGAAGCAATGGATTTCATCCATTCGCATGGATGCAAGGGATATATGACCCTTAATATATATGCTCACAACGAAGATATTCCCGTTCTGAGAGATTATATCACTCAGATCAGAGATATTCCCATTGATGCCTTTCTCGTCTCAGATCCGGGCGTTATGGGGCTTATCAGGGAGCAGATCCCGGATGCGGAGATCCATCTTTCCACACAGGCTAACACCACCAATTATCTGACAGCAGCTTACTGGGTCAGCCAGGGTGTCAGAAGAATAGTCGCGGCCAGGGAGATGAGCCTGAAAGAACTTGCGGAGATGCGTGCAGCTCTTCCGGATGATATCGAAATCGAAGCATTCATGCACGGAGCGATGTGTATCTCATATTCGGGCAGGTGTCTTCTCAGTAATTTCATGGCAGGGCGCGACGCCAACAGGGGAGCATGTACTCATCCGTGCCGCTGGAAGTACCATCTGGTCGAAGAACAGAGACCGGGCGAATACTATCCGGTAGAGGAGGATGAACGGGGCAGCTACATCATGAATTCCAGAGACCTGTGCATGATCGACTGCATACCTGATCTGGTGGACGCGGGAGTGACTTCATTCAAGATCGAAGGCCGTATGAAGTCCATGTACTATGTCGCGACCGTAGTCGCCGCATACCGGTCAGCTCTGGACAAATTCATAGCGGATCCTGAGAATTATCAGTATGATCCTCACGACTTCGAAGAACTCTGCAAAGCGAGCCACAGGGAATTCACTCACGGATTTTACTACAGCAAACCGACTGACAGGGATCAGAACTACCTGACCAGTGATTATATAAGAGACTATTCATTTGTAGGACTAGTAAGGGAACATGACCCGGATACAGGTCTCACAACTGTAGAACAGCGCAACAAATTCTCTGTCGGCGATACGATAGAGATTTTCGGACCGCATACTCCGTATTATGAAGAAGTCATCAAAGAAATGTATGACGAAGAGGGCGCTCCTGTTCAGAGCGCGCCTCATCCTCAGCAGGTACTGCGGATACGCTTCAGCCGCGTACCCGGAGAAAACTTCATAATGCGCAAAAGAAAATAACACAGTATCGACAAGCTGCTCATATAGAAATGAAAGGACAGACTAATGACTGACGACAGTTTACCCGGATATTTGTATATAGTTTTAATCATTATCATTATGGTGCTCAATGCACTCGTAGTAGCCAGCAAGCGCGCCCTTGACAATATTGACCGCAATATGATCAAAGACATGCTGGAGGATGAACCGGATGACCCTAAGCTCAGATCCGTGACGGCTTTTCTCGCAAAGCCGTCAAAATATCACTACGCGGATCATGCAGCACAGGTCTTCAACGTGCTGATATGCTTTTTCCTGCTCAATATGTTTCTGATGATCACAGATCTCAGAAGCGGACTGGATCACATTCTGGTTATCCCTGCAGTGAATCTCGGTTTTTTCCTGCTATATACAGCTCTTTCGGATATCCTTCCCAAGAAGCTCGCCGCTCAGGCAAGTGAGCCCGCAGGTATAAGTCTTGTGGGATTTCAGAGGTTTGTCTATTATGTGACTCTGCCGTTTGTGTGGTTCTGCAGGGGGATAGCCAATCTCATACTTCGCTTAATGGGCAAAAAAACTGACGTCGATGACTCTTATTTCTCAGAAGACAAAGTCATGTCCATGCTTGACAGGGGACAGGAGTCGGGTGAGATCAAAGAGGAAGGCCGGAAGATGATCGACTCGATTTTCGAATTTGACGATCTTCTTGCATATGAGATCATGACACCCCGCACAGATGTTTTCATGATCGATCTCAAAGACGACAGGACCGAGTATTTTGATGAACTGATGGAACTCACACATTCAAGGATACCGGTTTATGACGGGGATCCGGATAATATTGTAGGTATTCTGCATATCAAAGATTATCTGTACACCGTTACCAAGAAGGGTTTTGATAATGTCAATATCAAGAAACTCCTCAGGCCGGCATATTTCGTGCCTGAGACCAAGAATGTTGACGCGCTGTTCAAGGAAATGCAGAAGCACAAGCATCATCTTGCGATACTGATCGATGAATACGGCGGTTTCAGCGGGATCGTATCTGTTGAAGACATCATAGAGCAGATCGTCGGAGATATCGATGACGAATTTGATGAGGAAGACAGAGTAATCGAGCAGATTGACGATAATACTTTTGTCGTCGATGGTAATGTCTACCTCGATGATCTTGAAGAAGAGACCGGGGTAGAACTCGAATCAGAGAACAGTGAGACGATCGGCGGCTTCATCATAGACCTGATGGGTGAGATTCCTAAGGCCAGAGTGAAATACGATCCTATCAGATACGAGGATTACGTGTTCACGATCCTCAAAGTCAAAAACCGCAGGATTGAGAAGGTCCGCATAGTCATAAGAGAAGAAGAGGAAAAAAGCAGCGATGAATGACGACATCAAATTCTATGAACTGATCGAGAAAGAAGTGCTGGCTTTTGATGATGTCAGCAGATTCGCCGATGCTACTCTTACTGATAACATTCAGGCCGCGTTAGGCAAGGATCTGATCAGTCCCGGCATCAAAGTCTCAGAGGATGACGATGAACGTATCACGATCCAGCTTGATATTCTGGTTTATTTTGGCGTCAACATCCCGCAGCTCTGCTATGACATACAGACCAAAGTCAAAAGAAACATTGAATCTGAGACAGGTCTTGAAATCAAGGCAGTTAATATTCAGGTTGTAGGGATCGACGAGAGGCAATCACAATGAACAGAGAGAAAATAAGAGAAAAGACGATGCAGCTCATCTATCAGATGGACATTACCGGTGAGTTCGATTATGAAAAACTCAGCCCGGTCCATGAAAGTGAGAATGTGCTGGACAAAGATCAGGCTCTGGCTACACTTCAGGCAGTCAGAGACCATATAGATGAGATCGATGCTGTGATCAGAGCCAATCTTGACAGATGGTCCTTTGACCGTGTAGCACGTACCGATCTTGCTATACTCAGAACTGCGGTTGCCGAGATGATGTATGTGGACAGTGTACCGTCCGGTGTCTCTATCAATGAAGCAGTCAACATGTCCAAAAAATACAGTGACGAGAAGTCCTATGCATTCGTCAACTCCGTGCTCAGCAAGGCTGACAAGTACCTTGCCGGTCATGATGGTAAATGACCCATGCATGAGCTGTTTCTGGGAATAGACACATCCAATTACAAGACTTCAGCCGCGGTAACAGATACGGACGGGCATGTCATATACCAGAGATCCGAGTATCTCGAGGTGCCACGCGGAAACAGAGGGCTGAGACAGTCCGAATGTTTTTTCAGGCATTCCAACAGGCTTCCTGACTACATTGCCGGGATCAGCCGCTCTGTTAAGATGTCAGATGTCAGGGCAGTAGGTGTATCCTCGAGACCAAGGAGAGTCGAAGGCTCATACATGCCATGCTTTCTTGCCGGTGTGAATGCTGCCGTCGAGATCGCTTCTGTACTCGGAATTCCTGTTTATGAGTTTTCGCATCAGGAAGGTCACGCAGCAGCGATTCTTGATGATGCTGCCGGACCTGAGCGTACCATACTTATGCATCTCAGCGGAGGCACAACAGAGATACTTCTCTGCAGTCCTGACAGTCAGGGTTATGATCTTGAGATCACAGGGGGGACCAGAGATATCAGCATCGGACAGCTGATCGACAGGGCCGGTGTAGCGATGGGGTATGATTTTCCATCGGGTATGTATCTTGATGAACTTGCGCTTAATTATACACCTTCCGGTAAAACAGGGCCGGGGCTGCCGCGCATCAGGATCGCTGACGGATACTTCAATCTGTCCGGAACCGAGACTCAGGTCATGAGATGGATAGAATCAGCGGATCCTTCAGAGTATCCGTACATCGCTTACAGCATTTTTACGCGTATCGCTGAGCTTCTCGTAAATTCAGCACGCGCCTCTGCAGAAGCTGCCGGTGTCAGCAGGGTATACATGGCAGGCGGAGTATCCGCAAGCCGGTTCATCAGAAAACATATTTACAGCAGCCATGCCGCATCAGACTCATTTCCTGAAATACTTTTCGGAGATCCTGCATTGTCCGGCGACAATGCAGTCGGCATCGCCGGACTGGCACGGAGATTATTTATTCATAACTCTTAAATTATCATGAGAGCGGTAACCGTTACCCAGGTAAATGAATATATAGCCAAGAAACTGAGAGATGACTTCAACCTCAGAGGTCTTGCCGTGGAAGGAGAGATATCCGCTGTCAGCAGGAGCGGACCGCATATATACCTTTCACTCAAAGATTCAGGCAGCATACTCAAATGCGCGATCTGGGCTTCCAATATACGCAGAGTGGATATGAGTCTCATAGAAAACGGCCGCAAAGTCATTGCAGTCGGAGATATCAGCCCGTACGCGAAAGGCGGCAGCTATTCCTTCAGCATCACACATGTGGAAGATGCCGGGGCGGGCGATCTGATGGCTGAGTTCAACCGCATCAAAAAACTTCTGGAAGACGAGGGTCTCTTTGACAGGAAATGGAAGAAACCACTTCCTGAGTTTCCTCTGAGAGTCGGGATCGTAACTTCATCAACGGGCGCCGCCATTGAAGACATCAAGAAGATCATCACATCCAAAAACGATCTGACGGACATCATAATTTTTCCGACTCAGGTGCAGGGCATAGGAGCACCCGCGAGCATCATAGACAATATCAGACTGGCCAATGAACTGTCCGCGGGCGGTTTCAGGATAGACACTCTGATCGTAGGCAGAGGAGGCGGCTCTCCTGAGGATCTGGCCGCGTTTAATGATGAAGGTGTTGCAAGGGCAGTTTTCGCTTCTGAAATACCTGTCATAAGTGCGGTAGGTCACGAATCAGACTTCTCCATCAGTGACTTCGCAGCTGATGTCAGAGCCGAGACTCCGACTGCCGCCGCGGATATGGCTGTCATGAATACATTCGAACTCAGAGATGAGATCGATTCATACAGAATAATGCTTCTCCGCGCGGTCAGACAGAAGCTGGAATCCGAACGTCTGCTGCTCGCGTCACGTACCGATCTGCTGTACTCCAACATGAAAGGTAAGGTCGACGGAGCGAGGAGCGCAGTAGATAAAGCGATGATAATGATCCGGGAAAATGATCCACGCAACATCTTTGCAAAAGGATATGCCGCTGTACTGGATGACAGCGGCAGGGTAATGCCGGATACTGAACATATCAATGAGGGCAGTGAATATACCGTAAGAATGCAGGATGGCTGCTTCACGGCTAACGTTACAGAAGTCTTCAGAGACGGAGGAAGAAGGTAATACCATGGCAGACAAGACATTTACGGAAGCTCTTAATGATCTTCAGAACGCAGCTGCTCAGATAGGAAAGCAGGCCACCACACTTGAGGAATCCCTCATGCTTTTTGAGCAGGGCATGAAGGAAGCAGCGTTCTGCAAGGATATACTTGACAAAGCAGACCAGAAGATCCGGGTGTATGAAAAGGAGGCTGCTGATGCTGAGTTTTGATGGTTACAAATCTCTTGTGAATGAACATCTGACTGATTTTATTCCGGAAACCGGAAGCTACGCGGATGTTCTGAGGGAGAGCATGGAATACAGTCTCAGTATAGGAGGCAAACGCCTCCGTCCTGTACTGCTGCTGGCTTCATGTGATTTTGCCGGTGGGGATGTCAATGAAGCTCTGCCTTTTGCCTGCAGTCTGGAATATATACACACATATTCACTGATACACGACGATCTGCCGGCAATGGATAATGACGATCTTCGCCGCGGAAAGCCTTCCAATCATAAAGTATTCGGAGATGATATCGCCATACTTGCCGGAGACGGTCTTCTCAACACAGCAGCAGAGATCATGACAGGACGTGTCGCAAGCAGGGCGGATGATCCTGCCGGTATGGTCTGCCATGCCAGAGCCGCGCATGAGATCATGTCGCGCGCCGGGATCAGAGGCATGATAGGCGGCCAGACAGCTGATGTCAAAGGTGAGTATCAGATTGCGACAGCCGATCTTGTAAGATTCATAGAACTGCACAAAACGGCTGACCTGATAACTGCTCCTGTACGCGCCGGTCTGATGCTGGCCGGAGCTGACGAGGACATGCTTGCCGCGTTCACTGAATATGCTCTCGATATCGGTGTAGCTTTCCAGATCCTTGATGATATCCTCGACTTCGAAGGAGATGCCTCTCTGATCGGCAAGAAAGTCGGAAAAGATCAGGATCTTGGCAAATGCAGTTATGTATGCGTACATGGTATGCAGGCCGCTAAGGAGGAACTTCACAGACTGACAGGAGAAGCCAAGGCCGCGCTCGCTCAATATGGAGACAGCGCATCTTTCTTCACCGCTCTTGCCGACCGGCTTGAATGCCGGAATTACTGATTCTGAATGTACAGATCATTTCTGTATGATTATCAAATAAGCCGATGAAATACGACCTGATCAATGACGATCTTATTAATATATGCAAAACAGCTTCTGTACCGGAACTCGAGGAACTCTGTGAGGAGATCCGGCAGTTTCTGGTGGAAAAAGTTTCAAGGACCGGCGGGCATCTTGCCTCCAATCTCGGTATAGTCGAACTCAGTGTAGCTCTGATGAGGGTTTTTGACAGCCCGCGGGACCGTATCATCTACGATGTCGGTCACCAGTCCTATGTGCACAAGATACTGACCGGAAGGGCTGCAGGTTTTGACACACTGAGACAGTACAAAGGCATGTCCGGATTTCCCAAAAGCCATGAAAGCGAACATGATGCTTATGATACCGGCCACTCAAGCACTTCCGTCAGCGCCGCATACGGCATGGCAACCGCCAGAGACCTGAACGGAGAGGACTATCAGGTGACAGCCGTAATAGGAGACGGCTCTTTTACCAACGGCATAGTATATGAAGCTCTCAACAATATTGGTGATCATCAGACTAATCTCAACATCATTCTGAATGATAACGGAATGTCGATTTCCTACAATGTGGGATCCATTCACAAATATCTCAACAAGGTGAGATCTTCGCAGAAATATGACGAAGCCAAGTCTTCTGTCAAGTCAGTTCTCGGCAGTGTTCCTGTCATCGGCAGACCGCTCTCGAGAGGTCTCAGGAATTCCAAGGAGAAGATCAAATACAGCGTTCTCACCGAAGAAGCTCATATCATAGAAGCTCTGGGCATCAAGTACTTCGGCCCGGTCGACGGCTACGATATCAAAGGGCTGACGGATATTATCAAAGCCGCGTCTGAATATGACGGGCCTACGCTGATCCATGTGATCACAGTCAAGGGAAAAGGTTATGAGTGGTCTGAGAAGTATCCGCGCAAATTCCACGGTATCGGTCCGTTTGATACTCAGACAGGCGAGGCTTCTTCGAACGGAAGCATGTCATACTCCGGGCTGTTCGGAGAGGTGCTGACAACTCTGGCGTCACACGATGACAAGATCGTCGCCATAGCTGCAGCGATGGGTACGGCAACCGGGCTGATCCCGTTCTATGAAGCTCATGAAGACAGATATTTTGATGTCGGGATCGCCGAGGAACACGCTGTCGTATTTGCGGCAGGTCTGGCAAAATCCGGATACAAGCCTGTTGTTGCCATCTATTCAACATTTCTGCAGAGATCATTTGATTATCTGATAGAAGATATTGCGCTCCAGAATCTTCATGTAATATTTGCGGTGGACAGGGCGGGGCTTGTCGGCGCGGACGGTGAGACACATCACGGCATGTTCGATCTTTCCTATCTGTCTATGATACCGGGCATGACGGTACTGGCTCCCGCTGACGGAAACCAGCTCGCTGAGATGCTTGAATTCGCAGTTGATATGGATGGCCCTGTCGCCATCAGATATCCGAGAGGATCCTGCGAAAGCCGCCATCTCAGACTTAAGAGATTCCGGGGAGGCAACAGCGTCATCAGTGAAGGCAGAGATGTTCAGATCCTGGCTGTCGGAGCGATGCTCGATGAATGCATAGAAGCAGCGGAAAAACTCCGTTCGGACGGCATCGACGCCGGAGTTACAAATGTTGCCGTCGTCAAACCTTTTGACAGCAAGTGGCAGAATATCGATACACGTCTCGTTGTAACTGTGGAAGACAACATTCTCCGCGGAGGATTCGGTGAAGGTTTCTCATCAGTGAACAGAGATGCCTCCTATGATATTCTCAACATTGCCATCCCGAACAGATTCGTTGAACACGGAGATATCGCGTCCCTGCGCAGGGAATGCGGTATCGATTCACAGTCGATATATGAAAGAACGCTTGGATATCTTAGTGGTGAATAACGGACTTGCCGAGTCCAGAGAGAAGGCAAAGCGCACGATCATGGCCGGCCTT
>JBGUJM010000058.1:0-50125 GCA_045113935.1 Anaerovoracaceae bacterium | reverse complement strand
TCTGTGTCGCCGTTCATCAGATGGATCTTTTCTTTGAACGCATCTGCTGTCAGTCTGTATCCATCCTGGTTGTCTGCATCATCCCACGCCTTTGTCACTGTGACCGATGTCGTTTCCGGGGTGTGTTTGTTGGTGATCGTTCCGCCATCAGCTGCCGGATTGCCTGTCACGGTTCCATAATGAGGGATCGCATCTTCCTTCACTGTATATGAGATCACAGTATCGCCTGAATTCTTTGGCAGGTTTTCATACTTGATCGTGAAGCTTCCATCATCATTTGCTGTAACTGCAGGCGTATATCCGGTGATTTCTGTGTCGCCGTTCATCAGATGGATCTTTTCTTTGAACGCATCTGCTGTCAGTCTGTATCCATCCTGATTGTCCGCATCGTCCCAGACTTTAGTTACTGTAATGCTGGTCAGCTTACGCTTGTTAGTAAATGCTGCGCTTGCCCCTTCTTTTGTGAGGGTGCCTGACACAATTGGATACCCTTCATCATTCAGTGGGGACTGTTCAAACTCACTGTTTTCGGCCTCATGAACCTGATAATTAATGGTTGCCGGGAGTCCGTTTATAACTGCTGACTCGCCATCCTTCAGTCTGATTGTTGCGGAACCGTTGGTGAATGTATAGTCTCCGAAGGTGCCGCTTATAGCAGGACGAAGGAATACGGTAAATACGAATTCCAAGTTCTTGTCTGAAGATATCGGTGAATCCACAGTCTTGCTGATGGTCAAGTTTCCGGTCTCTCGTGTATTTTTAAAGGCTGCAGTGGAAGCAGTCGTACTGATAGTGCCAGTGTCTCCGGTCTTTTCTGTAACAAATCCTCCTGCCGCGGTCTCAGTCACGGTGTATCCGACGCCTGCAGGCAGTCCTGTGATAGTTACCGATCCCTGATCCTTGAGTTTTACATTATTAGCAACTCCGTTAGTAAAAGTCACGCCTCCGAAGGTGCCGCTGATACTCTCATCATCCAATTTTACAGTAAAATCAAACTCGGTATTCTTGTCCGCAGGAAGATCACTGACCACTTCCTTGGTGACTGTCAGGTTGCCGACCTCACGTGTATTGGTAAACACAATCTGATCAGCTGGTTCGGCAACTGTATATGTATATTCAGTTCCAGTCTTCGTGTCATTACCACACTTTACGCTGGTCGTGAAATTATCAACTGCAGTCTCCGTGACTTTCAAATCAGCACCTACCGGAACGTTTTCAACAGTATATGTGTCTCCGTCCTTTAGCCCAAAAGTCTTAATTGTGTCTCCGAACTCAGCAGTAAAACTGAATTCCTGATTATCAGGATTGTGACCGCTTACAACTTTTTTGACTGTTACATCCGTTGTCTGCTGACGGTTCGTAATATAACCACCGTTTTGCGTCAGATAATCATCCTCGCCCATGACGGTATTTCCTAAATAAGGAACGAAGCCCTCAGGTGTTGCCTCACGCACCTTATATGTATATGCGTAGTCATTCTCATTCTGATTCGGAAGGTTATCGAATGTTGCTTCCCAGGCGTTCAGTTCACCATACTTAATGCCGGTATCTTCATCTACGGTCAGCTCGCTTTCAACCTCTCCGTCAAGCTCAACCAAGATGACTTCTTTCAGCTGATCAGGAGCATCTCCTGCCGTTCTGTACAATGTGAACGTAACCTTGGCATTTTCAGGAGCATCGATATCGGTGCCGCTGTATGTCGCCCACTGTTTGTTTGCCGTGAATTTAACCGGTACATCGGCATGGGCATATGTATTGGTAAAGCTAACCTCTGCCTCGGTTTTGCCGCCAGTCAGATCAGCGTCATTACCACTGCTTCCATCACCTTCCATGGCAGCTATTCCATGTATCTGGATATCTGTGCCATCAGACTCATGGACAACATCATTGACCTCCAGTTCTGCTATAGGATTTACCGATGAAAGCTCCATGACATCATACATGCCGGAAGGAACTCCCTCAAAAGTGACCGTTGCAGGTGATGGAACACCTTTTGTAATTGTTACTGTCTTGTAGACAAGGTTTCCTTCAGCATCTGTCAGGTATTCTTTCGCAACTGAATCCCAAAGCGCATAGTATATAGTATGTTCTATTTCCTCTTTTGTCAGGTCTCCGAACACATCTACTGACTTATTAACAATAACCTTGTTCTGAGTGTTAACAACCTTTCCCTCATTAGGGAATTTGTATTTATCATTGGCTGCTGCCTGATGTGTTACTCCATCCGGCCAGTTTGTATAACCAATCTCAAGAGGATCGATTCCAGACGCTGTGTAGCCGGCAGGCACTGTTTCTGTCAAAGTATAAGTACCCCAAGGAAGACCTGTAACTGAGACCTTTCCGTCACTTCCCGAAGTCACAGTTCTGTTAGAAGATTCCACGTCCGGATTGCCACTTGGTCCGGCCAGTGTAAATGATACATTTGGCATTAGTGTCCCAGCGTCATCCTGTTTGATAAAATCAAAATCATAGAGAGTGCCGTCGACTATTGGATTTTCGAACTCTACTGATTTATTTTCGCCATAATACAGCGTTGTTGACGCGTTCACCGGATAATCAGTACCGCTGACAAAGCCGCTTTTATCCACATTAAGATGTGCATCATAATTGATCTCAACCAGATTCTCTGCCCACCAGCTTCTGGTAATAACTGTCACCTCTGTTGTGGTTCCTGTTTCAGGATCGGTCTCTGTTGTCGTTTCAATCGTCTCCGTAATCTTCGAAGGATCAGTAGGCTTAGAAATTGATTTCGGCTTCAGTTCCCACTCTACAGTTCCACCCGGAGCAGAATGTTCTGCCGGACTATTGCTGATATCACCGCTCGCATTTCCATCATAAGTGATATAATCACCCATCACATCTGTAATGCTGGCAGAGCCATCCTCGCCAACAATAATGCTCGAAGATGTGGTTGAGGTTTCTTCATCTACATATGTGTTCAGCAGCGCATTATAAGCCATGGTAGTCAGATGCACTGGAACGATGTAGTTCCCATCCGCATCCCGATCTGGCGTTCTGCCTCCAATAGTGATTCTGCCACCGTTAACCTCAATGTTTTCCAGACAGATGAAATCTTCTCCCACTTTCAGGTACAGTACGCTATTAGGAACTGCTAATGACAATACAGGCTGGGCAATCAGATATGTATGTCCGTCTTTTTCATATGTGATTACCAGTTTGAACCGAACGTCTCCGGGATTACATGGCTTAGCTGACCCTTTTAAATCATCGGCCAGAGCACCATTGCCGGTATGTTCCTGTCCACTATAACAACTCGGAAAAACGTTCGCCGTACCGGCAGTGTACAGTTTACTCAAATCATCTGGTGAAAGAATCTCTGTAATCTTAGTCGATGTTACAGTTTCCATGCACTTGGCATCGACGGCCATATATACATTGAACTCATTTTCCACCTCGGTTGGTTTTACATTCTTCTGAATGCGGACATCATTATTCTTTACTTTATAATCAACAGTATTTCCTGCATACGCACCACTGACGATCTGCCATGCGTTATCGTCCGCCGCCGCTGCATTCTGTGGTGTAAACACCATCAGCAGCGAAAGTACTATCGCTGATAGTGTGGCGCCTATTCCTATATTTCGCTTCATATACATAACGCGTCTCCCTGATTTCCCATTTTCTAGGGCGCTTGCCCGCTGTCCAAAACGACTGCATCGCATCTGTAAAGTAAACAAAAGATGCCAGGCGCAGTGCCCGAGTGAATCATGGCAATTGTATAAGCTGTTGCGCTACAAATGCGCTACAAAAAGGGTGTATTTCATGCGTTTCTTAATGCATATTAAGAATTAAATGCAGAACATCATGTTATTTTCGTAACGCAACTATTTTTGCACTAAAAAAACCACCTTCTGCTTCTGCAGATGGTGGCTTTTTCACTCCAACTCTCTGGTATTTCTATATCTCCATTCTCTTCGGCACAAACTCTATTATCAACGTAGTATCCATAGCTTCAGCCAGCCTTTTGAGAAGGGCAATGCTGGGATTCCTCGTTCCATTTTCAAGCCTGCTGATATCAGCCTGACTGATTCCGGACTTCTGTGATAATTCCATTTGAGTCATTCCTGCCCGGATCCGAGCATCCATCATCGCCCTCATTATATTCATTTCAGGCTGCAGATCTTCATACTCTTTGCGGAATTCTTTATCCTGCATCAATTCAGAGGTCAGTTCACTCAAGTCGCTCATTTCACGTTCCTCTCTTTCTTTACAATCTTTTGCTCTTTTGCAAATAATATATAGTTCTTCGCGCTTTTGCCAATTCAATTTCATTGGCTGGTGTTTTGTCTTGTTTTTTCACGAATCCGTTTGTAACAATGATCAATTTCCCCTCGTCAAAGAAATATAGAACTCGAACTATGTCATTTCCAGCTTGACTTCTAATTTCAAATATCCCGTCTCCCAGTGATTTGCTCAATGGCTCTCTTGCCTTATTGCCATACTCCTCCAGCAGGTGAAGATCCGCAACAACTTTTGCCTTGAGTTTGACAGGCAAGGTTCTGATGAACTGCGCTACAGGTTTCGTTCCATCAGCTTCCCGGAAAAAATCAACAACAAATAGCATATTACATTCAACATATATGCTATATGTCGCATATGCTATATATAGCATATATGCCTTCCTCCTTTCTGTCAACAACCTCTATAGTTCCAATCCGGATCTATAACCATATTGCCATATGCAGAAAGTTGATCGTCATACCAATCCTGTTATCACTTCCTTGATTGTTTAAAGGCGTGACTTGCATTATTTCATACAACGAAAAAAGATCCGGGCACTTTCATGCCCGGATCAGAATGAATTCGCTTTATTATGTTACTTGATCACTTCTCTGCCGCCCATATATGGTCTCAGGGCTTCCGGTATGACTACGCTGCCGTCTTCCTGCTGGTAGTTCTCGAGGATGGCGGCTACCGTTCTCCCGACTGCCAGTCCGGATCCGTTCAGCGTGTGGACAAATTCAGGCTTGTGGTCCTTGTCTCTCTTGAATCTGATATTGGCGCGTCTTGCCTGGAAGTCTTCGAAGTCGGAGCAGCTGGAGATTTCTACATATCTGCCATAGCTAGGCATCCAGACTTCGACATCATATGTCATTGCCGAGCTGAAGCCCAGGTCTCCGGTCGAGAGTCTCACTACCCTGTAAGGGATCCCGAGTCTCTTCAGAACTTCCTCCGCATCGTTGGTCAGCTTCTCGAGTTCTTCGTAAGAAGTTTCCGGAGTGGTAAACTTGACCATCTCGACTTTGTTGAACTGATGCTGGCGGATCAGGCCGCGGGTGTCCCTGCCGGCGGAGCCTGCTTCTTTGCGGAAGCACGGTGTGTAGGCCGTATAGTAGACAGGAAGCTCATCGCCCGGGATGATCTCCTTGGCCCGCAGATTGGTGACTGGTACCTCTGCTGTCGGGATCAGGAAGAAGTCCTTGGCCGGCAGATAAAACATGTCATCTTCGAACTTCGGCAGCTGGCCGGTACCTGTCATGGCATCTCTGTTGACCATGAAAGGCGGCAGGATCTCTGTATAGCCCTGTTCCTCTGTGTGCAGATCGAGCATGAAATTGATGACTGCTCTCTCAAGCCTGGCGCCAAGACCTTTGTAAACAGTGAACCTCGCGCCGGAGATCTTGCCCGCTCTCTCGAAGTCGAGGATATCGAGCCCTTCCCCGATGTCCCAGTGCGCCTTTGCATCAAATCCGAAATCACGCGGCTCGCCCCACTTGCGGAGCTCTACATTGTCACTATCGTCCTCTCCGATCTGTACGTCCTTATTCGGAACGTTAGGAATACCGAGCAAAACGCTGCGCAGCTCCTCCTCGACCCCGGCTACTTCGCCGTCCAGTTCCTTGATGCGGGCCGAAAGCTGTTTCATCTCAGCAAAAAGTGCTGTGGTATCCTCGCCTGCTTTCTTAAGTTTCGGCACTTCGCGCGAAGTTACGTTCTGCTTATTCTTGAGCGCCTCTACCTCAGCGAGGATCTCTCTCCTCCTGATGTCGAGTTCCCTGACTCTGTCGATCCCGAAGTCTCCTTTACATCTCCTCTCGACTCCGGCTTTTACTTCTTCAAAATTCTCTCTGATTCTCTTGATATCCAGCATATTACGCCTCTTGATTATCTATTAATATTTCGGTTTTACTTAGCATCTGAAATCGCTTCTCAGAATATATTTCTTCTGTATCTGTTGTATGCCTCTCTGAGTTCCTCGAGTTTCTCTTCTATCATGATCTCAAGTCTGCTGAGTTCTTCATAATTCACTTCGTCGATGGCGATCCTCGCCTGCATCAGCAGAGAAGTCCTGCCGTTGACCTCGTGGCCGATCAGATCCTTAAGGTCAGCGATCGTTCTCCAGTTATTGGCATCATACTCATTATTATCATCATCATGCAGCCTGACGCAGCTTCTGAGAAAATCCATCGTGTTCTCGATATATCTGTCGTGATATTCGATCGACCACTTGAGGATCATCTGCTCGCGGTATGACCTGAGGATCATCCTCATGGTCTCGTCTCCGCCGGTGATAAGCGCTGTATTGCAAAGCGGATCATCCTGACTGCCCCACGCGCTGAAACACTGCCATACGTTGGCAGGCGGTACGCCGAAGAGTTTCTCCCTCTCCTCACGCGTATAGTCTGTATAGATGTTGCGCTCGGAACGGTATTCTCTGTTCTTCTCAAGGTAGAAATCATTCTTTCCGTACTTCTTGCTGATCGACGCCTCGAGCTCCGCGGATGTTTTGCCTGCTTCGAGAGCAGCACGGATACCATCCATCATCACCATATAGGTCGCACCTATAATAAGATAGGTATTGGTATGCGGGTTAGGAGACCGCAGCTCAAACCTCGTTGAAAGCGGATTCTTCAGGTCGCGGACCAGTCCTATGAGTATCGTTCTGTTACGGGACGGTGTCTTATGATCGACGCCCAGCGATGTTACGATACAGACCGGAGCTTCGTAGCCCGGCTTGAGTCTCTGGAATGAGTCATGAGTCGGGGCAACGATCGGATTGAGCAGCTCGTAATTCCTCAGGATCCCCATCAGAGCGCCGAAGCCTACAGGACTCATGAACTCCTCTTCTTTGCGCACTGGCTCGAAGAGATTTACAATGCTGCCGTCCTTTCTGCGGGCTGCTACGCCGAAATGTGTATGTTCTCCCGAACCGGCAACACCGAACATCGGCTTGGCGCGGAAAGAGACCTCCAGGTTGTTCATCCTGAATACATCCCGGATGATATTCCTGACCTGACTCTCATTATCTGCAGCCTGCATCGGATCAGCGTATTTCCAGTCGATTTCCAGCTGTTCCATGATGTGGTCAAAAGCACCGGTGTTACCCATCTTGGCTTTGACGCCTCCGACCTCTTTATGGCCCATCTCCACACCGAACCCATAGTGATCCAGTATCTCAAGAGTCTGTTCCATGGCCGTGCCGACCGGACCGGTTACTCGCTTCCAGTACTGCTCTTTGAGCTCCTGAGCTATGGAAAGCTGGTTGCGGTCCGCCCTGTCATCAGGTGTTTTGACCCAGAACTCCAGCTCGGTCGCATTGGTGAGCAGGAATTCATCGATCTCGTCGATACTGTCAATGCCTCCGATGTGTTCGAAAACATAAGGATTGTCTCTGAGCACTTGTTCGAAGTTCCTGATAAACGCCGCCGTGGTTTCCTTGAGATACGTTCTTGAGCCGACCATTGTGTCTCCGTTGTGGCGGAGGAACGATGGTATTCTCAGAGTTCCAGTCGGCAGACCGGTGCCGTAATCAATATTGGTAAAATTGTATTCGACATACCAGTTGACGTCCGGATCCGGCATGATGTCCACACGGGCATTGGACAGGTCGGCAATCGTAGGCAGAGCTACGGAAGAACCGTCAGTCTGCACTCCGTTTTCAAGAAGCTTTTCCATGTCTTCGGTAAAAGCCTGTACCGGAATCTTCTCGTCCGTGTTATGTCCGCCCATATCGACTCCGGTAAAAGACACGAATTTTACCTCAGGATGTGCCGCGAGTCTGGTTCTCACAGTCTCGGGATCGTGCTCGTCCGGAGTCAGGGTGTAGAGCATTCTGTTCAAATCATATGTGATCATTGTTTCCCCCGGTAGTTAATTGTATATGGTCCGCCTTTCTCTACGCGGCATCATCCTCAGCTGGCGCAGTTTCTTCTGCAGGTGCTTCAGCAGGAGTTTCGGCCGGCGCCTGCTCTGCTGCAGGAGCGGAAGACGCTGCACTGCTCTGATCGCTGAGCTGCTTGAGGTATTTCTCCAGCTGGCCGATGTATTTGCCGTACTCTGCCCAGTCACCGTTCTTCTGAGCCTCGATCGCTTTGTCGTATGCGTTCTGAGCGGCATTGATCAGTGACTGTACATCGTTGCTGGTACCCTCTTCATCGGTGCCCTTATCATTGATGCTGTCGGCGCCGTTACGGTTGACTGTGCCTCCGAACAGACTCATGAGAGCTTCTGCCAGAGTTGGCTCGTAAGCGATCTTGTCCTGATAAGCGACGATGACTCGTTTTACTTCAGGGATAGCCTGATTGGATGCCTCAAGGTATACCGGCTCAACATACATGAGTGATGTGCCGATCGGTATAACGAAGAGATCCCCTCTCTTATATTTTGATCCTGACTGAGCCCAGAGCGAGAACTCTTTGGAGATCTCGGTATTCTGGTCGATCTGAGCCTCGATCTGCATTGGTCCGTAGACGGTCTTGTTCTTAGGCATCGTGTAGACGATCAGCTGCCCGTAGTTGTTTCCGTCATTACGGGCCATCATGACCGCGGTCATGTTCTGCTTGGACTTCGGGGTGAACGGAATCATGTTGATGAACTCCGCTCCTTCTTCCGTATCCGGCAGGTTGAAGATGTAGTAGCTCGGATCCATCTGTACGTCTTCTGTGCCGTAGATCTGGTGAGCGATATCCCACAGGTCCTCTCTCTGATAGAAGACCTTGACTTCGTCCATGTGGTACTTGGTGTAGACACCTGCCTGGATCTTGAAGAGAGCATTAGGATATCTCAGGTGAGATCTCATATCCTCCGGGATCTGATCCGCTGACTTGAACAGTTTCGGATAGATCTTCTGGAATGTCAGGGCGATCGGATCGGTGTCGTCAACCACATAGAAATCAACGGTACCGTTATAAGCATCCACCACTACCTTGACCGAATTCCTGATGTAGTTGGTCGAATTGATCTCATTGGTGTAAGGCTCGGAGTAAGGATAATTGCTGCTTGTCGTATAAGCATCGAGTATCCAGTACAGCTTGCCGTCAACGATGGTCATATACGGATCTTCCTCATATGAAAGATACGGCATGATCTTCTCGACTCTGTCTACTACGCTGCGGAAGTATATGATCCTTGATTTTGAAGTGATGTTGGATGAAACAAGGATCTTGATGTTGCCTTCTCTCAGCGCGAACAGACATCTGTTGAGGAGATTGAGCTTGATTCCTGTTGAACCTTCATATTCTGTGTACTTGTTCTCGCTGCCGTCCGGATAGTCAAACTCTGCCTCCTTGGTATTTACGATGATGTAATCCTTGGAAAGCTCACCGAAATAGATTTCCGGTCTGTCTATCTTGAGTACATCCACAGATGTTTCCGGAGGGATGTTACCCTCGATGACGTCAGGCTGACCGGAGGCAGTGACGGTATCCACCTGGGAAACCGCGGCTCCGTAGCCATGCGTGTACTTGAGATGTCTGTTGATCCAGGTGTCGCTGATCTTCTCTTCGTCTATCTCTCTTGCGGAAAGGTAGGTCTGCGTAACCTGATCATTGATGAAATATCTGTCGATATCCGCATCGTTGAATCTGTAGTACTGACGGATCGACTGAGTCTGGTTGTAGAAATCCTTGACCGGCTCATAGTCATTGATCCTGATATTGCCGATGGTCTCCTCATTATTCTGTATCGTCTCAGCCGTGATGGAATCATCAGCGCTGTAAGGAGCGACTCTGACATTGTCTATGGCATAAGCGTGTCTTGTGTACTCAATGTTGTTCTCAAGGTACTTGGACTCTTTGTTGATCTCGTCCGGGCTGACGATCAGCGACTGTACAAGACTTGCAGCGCCTGCTCCGAGAGCGAAAACAACTATCATGATCACAGGCACCTTGAGGAGCTTGGTGATCTCGCCCTTCTTGATATGGATCGCCAGCGTAATCGCTCCGACCAGTGACAGAAGGATGATAATTCTGTATACCCACAGTGTGATGTTGACGTCAACGAAACCGGCTCCGTATACAGCACCGGTATGTGTATGCAGCAGATCAAACTGCATAAGGAAGAAGTTGACGGCGAGCATCAGGTAGAACAGCACGCCCAGAATGATGAGCTTGCCGCTCGCGATATCCATCAGATGCTCGAGGTTGCTGTTATTGACATCGACACGGCTGCCCTTCTGGCGCTTGTGATTTTTGTCAAAAGCAGTGTCTACAGCCTTCTTGCTCGCCCTGAACATTCTGCCGATGACAGAGTGATCGATCGGTGTGCGGTAGATGACTTTCGGCTCTTCATCCTCCTCTGCAGGTTCCGGTTCCGGCTCCTCTTCTACCGGCGGAGCTTCATGGATGAACAGATCCGGTGTCCTGACGGACAGAAGATACGCATAGTAAATGAGCGTCAGCAATACCAGACCGATAATGGCTCCGAGCACGATGTCATTCAGAGTTTCCAGCCAGTCAAGCTGGAAAATGTAGAATCCTATATCCAGATTGAACAGCGGGTCCTTGAGATTGAACGCTGTCGAGTTTGCGGACTTGAGGAAAATGAGCCATGTTCCCCACGAGGCGAACAAAGCAACTCCCAGGCCGAAAAGCAGCGACAGGAACCATGCCACGCTGTTCATCCTTTTTGCGTTAGGTATTTCGTGTGATTCTATCTTGCGGAAATAGCCATTCTTGAGAGTCCGCAGATAGAACCTCGTAAGCAGACCCACCACAATAAATACAGGAACTCCGATTATCAGTTCTGTAACAAGTTTCTTCCAGAATACGCTGGTATAGCCCAGATCCCTGAACCACATCCAGTCGGTGATAAAATTCACCATCATCATCATGCCGCAGAATATGATAGCGATTATCATGATGATGATCGACAGTCCCTTGCGCGGTCTCCTGCGCTTGCCCTTGAATTCAGGCTCCGCACTGTCAGTTTTCTTTTTTCCGAATGCCACTTTAAAAGACCTCCCTCAAAATAATTGCAGCGACAGCGTCGGCTGCCGCTGCAAGCGAATACTGATTATTCTTGCTGCATCATAGCAGGAATTGTTTGCCCATCACTTCAACTGCTGTGAAATGGCTTGTAATATTCTCAATGATCGAGTCGACCTTGAACGCAAGATCGCTGTCAGGCATGAAGTTGAGTACAAGGATGATACCAAGCAGTACGATCAGCAGGATCGCGATGATCACTGCGAGTACTGTCAGGAATCCGCCGCCCTTTTCAACTTCTTCGATCTCCATATCAGCCTCAGCCTTGGCTGCTTTTTTGGCAGCTTTGGCAGCTTTTTTGGCAGCCTTGGAATCTTTGCCGGACTTGTCTGCGGCAACTGCTGCTGCTCCGGCTGCTGTTGCGGCAACGGCTGCAGCTGCTCCCGGGCTTACCACGCCGGCTTTCTCAGCCTCAGCCTCGACAACAGGAACCGCTTCCGCGGCAACTGCTGCTGCCTTAGCCTGCTCTTCTCTGAGTCTTGCTGCTTCTTTCTCAAGATCGAAATCCTGATAGATAGTTGCGTCCTCTATCTTCTTGGCAGGTGCAGGTTCTTCCGGTTCAGGAATCGCAGGCTCAGGAGCCGGACCTCCGGCAGCCTTGAGCTTATTATATTCCTCATCCAGAAGTCTCTGGAATTCCTCATTCTTGCGATAGAGTGTGTAGAACTTATCGATCTTCTTGGTAGCTTCGACCTCACCACCGGATGTTGCTGCTGATCCGAACAGATCCTGCTCGAGTTCCTCGAGAGACATTGCATCTGTCTCCTTCTTCTCAGGAACAGCCTCAGCAACGGTCTCCTCTGCTGCTTCAACTACAGGCGCCTCAATCACAGGCTCTGCGATCTCAGGAGCTGCAATACCGAGATCCTCTTCTGAAAGGACAACACCATAATCATCTGATTCTACAGGTATTGTTTCCTCCTCTTCAGGAGCAACACCGCCCCACATTGCAACAGTAGGCTCTGAGTCATCTTCCATATCCGGAACGAAAAGCACAGGTTCTGCGACTGTAGGTTCCGGTTCTTCATCAACTACCTCAGGTGCTTTGATCACAAACTCCGGTTCTGTAACTACAGGTTCAGGAATCACAGACTCCTGCTCTGCAGCGAACGCATCAAGAGCAGATGCTGTGATCTCAGGCTCCGCTGCAGCATGCACAGGTGCCTCAACTGCACCCTCCTCAAGGATGGCTGCCAGGAAATCGTCAATTGTCTTAGGCGCTTCTTCCTCTGCAGGCTCCTCTTCAGCAGGTTCCGGAATAGCAAATTCAGGTTCCTCAGAAACAGGCTCCGGAACCACGATTTCCGGTTCTTCTGATGCAGGTTCAGGTGCCGCGAATACAGGTTCTTCAACCTCAGGCTCCTCAAAGGTATCCATCTCAGGCTCGATCGCTATCGTCTCTTCTTCCTCGAATTCCGGAACGAAGATGACAGGCTCTTCGAACTCAAGCTCCGGTTCCTCTGGGGCAGACTCTTCTGCAGGCACTTCGAACACATCCATCTCAGGCTCGAATACTACAGGCTCTTCAATTTCCGGTGCCGGAACTGCAACATCCTGATCGTCAAGAGCAAGATACTCGTCCCACGCATTGTGCTCTTCTTCCGACACCTTGACATCTTCAAACTCAGGTGCCGGTGCCGCAGGTGTCTCGAATACAGGCGCTTCTTCAAATGCAGGTGCCTCTTCGAACACTTCCTCTGCTGCAGGCTCCTCAGCTACTGTAGCCTCTTCGAATACTTCCTCGATTACAGGCTCTTCAGCTACCGGTGCTTCTTCGAGTACTTCCTCAATTACAGGTGCTTCAACTTCCGGCGCCTCTTCGAATACTTCTTCAATTACAGGCTCCTCAGCTGCCTCAGGTTCTGATACAGCAGCCACTTCCTCTTCCAGAGGTGTAAGGTATTCGTCCTCAACAGCCGACGCGTATTCATCGACAACTTCAGGTGCTATGTCAGCCGGCTCTTCAGCTACAGGAGCTTCTTCAAATACTTCTTCGACTACAGGCTCTTCAACTACAGGTGCCTCTTCGAATACTTCCTCAATTACAGGCTCTTCAACTTCCGGCGCCTCTTCGAATACTTCCTCGATTACCGGGGCTTCCTCAGCTGCAGGTGCCTCTGCCTCTGGCGCAGGTGCTGCAGGCTCTTCCCATGAAGTTCCCATCAGTTCAGCAAGTCTCTTCTTGAGTGCTTCGATCTCAGACTCTTTGTCTGCAGGAGCGGCTATTGTCATACCTGTATGTGCCGGAGCCGTCTCTTTGATTTCCTCAAAAAGCTCTTCCTCATCTACAGGTTCAGCCTCATCTTCCTCCTCTTCGTCCTCAGGCATTTCGAATGACATCGTTGCTCTTGAGAACTCAGGATTTCTTTCAGTATCTATATTAAGGTATTCATCCTCTGTTGAAGAGTACAGATCAGACTCATATACGACATCCGCATCTGAAGATGGCTCAGCAGGAACTTCAGGTTCAGAAACTACAGGTTCTTCAACTGCAGGCGTCTCTTCGAATACTTCCTCTATTACCGGTTCCTCATATACCGGCTCTTCGAATATCTCTTCAACTGCAGGTGTCTCTTCGAATACTTCCTCGATTACAGGCTCTTCAGCTACAGGTTCTTCAACTGCAGATTCTTCAACAGCAGGCGCTTCTTCTGCTGCTTCTTCAATAACAGGCTCTTCTACTGCCGGCACTTCCGTTACGGCCGGAGCTTTGCTCTTAGGCTTGAGGAAATCCGGAAGGTCGAACCAGCCGCCGAATCTGCGGGCAGGTTCTTCTTCAAACGCAGGTGCCTCTTCCATAACTTCTTCAACAGGCGCTTCTTCAGCTACAGGCTCTTCTATGACTGCAGGTTCAAGAACTACAGGTTCTTCAGCTGCAGGCGCCTCTTCAACTTCTTCCTCGATGACCGGCTCTTCATATACCGGCTCTTCGAATACGACTGAAGGTTCAAGAACTACAGGTTCTTCAACTGCAGGTTCTTCCGGGGCTGCGGGAACTTCCTCGATAACCGGCTCTTCAACCTCTTCCTCAATGACAGGTTCCTCATATACAGGTTCTTCGAACACTACCGAAGGCTCAAGAACTACAGGTTCTTCAACTGCAGATTCTTCCGGAGCTGCAGGAGCTTCCTCAATGACAGGTTCCTCTGCTGCAGGCTCAGCTTCAGGTGCCTCGATCGAGATCTCGGATACTGCCGGAACCTCCTCAGCAGGAGCAGCCTCAGGTTCCTGTTTTTCCTCTGGTATATCAAACGGAGTAACGACAGGTTCATCAAGGTCGTCATAAAGTGGTGCAAAATGAAGTACCGGTGCTGCATCCTCCGGCTTCTTCTCTTCAAGAATGTCTCCAGCCAGATATCCCGGATCAAGCACTTCAGTATACTCGATCGGTCTCACTTCCGGCTTGGCCGGCTCTGCCGGCTGAGAGTCTTTTGCCTGCTCTTCCTTCTCAGCCTTGAGTACATCGATGAAACTCATGGTACGGCTGCGTCCGGTTGACTTGCCCATCTCCCTGTAGAGTTCCTTCTCATCGAAACTTCCGGTCGACGTCCATGGTGACTTGATGTCAGGAATGGTCTTTCTGATCGGCTCATCGATGACATTACTCCAGTCGAACGTCACTCTCTTCTTGAGAGGTGCCTCGTATGGTTTGTCAGCCTCTGCCTCAGGGGCTTTTGCGACAAATCCGGTGTCTGCCGGCTTTTTCTCAACAGCCGGGACATCGAACGCCTCTGCTACTCTTGTTCCACAAGTGCTGCAAAATCTTGCCCCCTCAGGAAGCCTGCTACCGCAATTAGTACAGAACACTATCTTACCTCCGCTTTTCTCTCGCCCGTTCCGGGCTTTAATAAACGCGCTTATGTGGACATTTGTCCGCGCTTGTATACAATTTCCATGTGTTCAAAATACGCACACGAAAAAATCCCCGTTTTTATAATTATTCATTGAAATACTACACCATTTATCGTGTGATTACAATGATTTGAACATAATTTCTATATATATGGACAGCCCCGCCACATCTGAATTGCGGCAACACTTCAGCGCGGCACCATTTTTTCTGAACTTTTTCTGATTATTCTCTTGACTACTGCTCTTGCAGGTGGTAGTATACATGAGCGGCTCGCGAGAGCCACACATAGCTGAGGGCGATTAGCTCAGCTGGCAGAGCACCTGACTCTTAATCAGGGTGTCCAGGGTTCGAACCCCTGATCGCCCACCAGAAATGACTGCAACTTCCTGAAAACAGAGGTTGCAGTTTTTCGATATTAGAATTTTATTTAAAAAAAAGCACGTTCACGAATGAACACGCTCTTTCCTTCCCTACAGAGAGTCCTTTTATAAGGAAAACTGAAGATTGATACCATTTTCTTAATCCACAAGTCCCGGAAGAAACATTGATACTGCAGGTATATAGGTTGTAAGGAGCAACGCTATTATGGAAGCGGCTATAAACGGCAGTACTGCATCTGCTCCGGTGAAAAGTTAATCCAGTATCCTTCCGTCTCTTGAAATAGTGACTACCTGCCATGGTATGAATTTTCCACTGTTTCTGAGTGCATTCTCCGCTGCTCTCTGAAGTCCTCCGCAGCACGGCACCTCCATGCGGACAATAGTCACACTCTTTATATCGTTGTTTCTGATAATGTCTGTAAGCTTCTTGCTGTAATCTATCGCATCAAGCTTAGGGCAGCCTATAACAGTGATCTTTCCCTTCATGAAGTCCTCATGCATGTTAGCATAAGCATAGGCTGTGCAGTCTGCTGCTATCAGCAGTTTTGCCCCATCGAAGAACGGTGCCTCTGTCGGCAGGAGCTTGATCTGGCATGGCCACTGGCCGAGTCCGGAAACAGGCTTCATATTGGTCTGGCTCTGTTCATGTGCGTTCTCTTCCTGTGTCGCTTTGAACCGCATCATCTTTGATCCCGGGCATCCTCCCTCATGTATATCAATCATTTTCTCATCCTTTTTCTTCGCCTGCGCAGCCTTAACTGCCGCCTCGTCATATGCCGGAGCTTCTCTCTCCTCGAAAGTGATCGCTCCTGTCGGGCAGTTTGGCAGACAGTCACCAAAGCCGTCGCAAAAGTTCTCTCTTACAAGTCTGGCCTTGCCATCCACCATATCTATGGCGCCTTCATGACAAGCCTCTGCGCACAGTCCGCAGCCGTTGCATTTCTCTTCGTCTATATGGATTATCTTCCTGATCATCGTAATATCCTCCTTATTGTCTGTATCTTGTTTATCCAATGTCAGTATAGTAAAATTTCTATTGCAAGTATGTGGTTATAACCACATACCAAAAAATCGACGGAGTTTATTATGGATAAAGACTTTCTTAAAAAGACCATGATATTCCACGGCATGGAAGATGATGAACTGGATGCGGCTTTATCGGCACTTAAGTCATCTGAGAAGAAATACTTAAAAGACGAAGTCATTTTATATGCCGGAAGCACAACCGATATGATGGGGCTTGTGCTTGAAGGCAGTGTTCGCATAGAGAGCAATGACATGTGGGGAAACAGGACCATTCTGAGTCATGTAGGAAAAGGTCATGTATTTGCGGAGACATATGCTATAGCCCAGGATGAGCCCATGCTGGTTGATGCAGTTGCAAACGAAAACTGCAAAGTATTGATGCTCCGGATAGGATCTCTTGGAGCATATAGTCAGGATCCATCCCTTTGGAGACTCAAGGTGATCACCAACATACTGGATGTGTTCATACGCAAAAACCTTTTGCTGGCGGGCAGAAGTTTTCACACTTCCCCGAAGAGTATCCGGGGCAGAGTGATGGCATATCTGAACAGCGTGTGTCTTCAGGAAGGCTCCGATGAATTTGATATTCCTTTCGACCGGCAGCAGCTGGCAGATTATCTGAATGTAGAGCGTACTGCCTTATCCAAGGAACTTGGAAAGATGCAGAAAGACGGCTTGATCACAGCAAAGAAGAGACATTTCATCCTCTTATCACCTTTTTCTTTGCCGGATCCAGACAGTGCGAAACGATATGCGTTGAAGAAGACAATGATTGAAAAGGAGAAGCTTGATGAACATTATTAAAAGCTGGAAAATTCTGGCACTGGCTGCTGTGATGATATTTTCATTTACTGCATGCTCGCATGAAAACAGCAGCGAAAGCAGCACTGATGCATACAGTATCGATTATATGGTTCTGGTCAACAAGCTCAATGCTCTTCCGGATGGATGGGAGGATGCTCTCGAAACGACCAAATTCACCGATACTGCAGGCTGGGATGTCGAAGTTGAGACCAAGGCATATAATGCATATCTCGGTCTGAAAGAGGATCTTGAGAAGGAAGGAATCTATGTGGATCTGGATTCAGCATACCGGAGTGTTGCGGAACAGCAGAGAATCATGGATGACTTCACGGAGAAATACGGCGCAGACTACGCCAGGAAGACGGTTGCCACACCGGGATACTCAGAACACCATACCGGGCTGGCGCTCGATTTGTATCTGATCATAGATGGAGAGAATGTAACAGAGAATGCTGATATGATGCAGCATCCTGAGATATGGGAGAAGATCCACGGGAAGCTTGCGGAGCACGGATTTATCCTCAGATACCTTCCGGGCAAGGAACATATTACAGGTTATGCATATGAGCCGTGGCATATCCGCTATATCGATGACCCGGACAAGGCAGCGGAGATAATGTCTTCGGGCGTTACATTGGAATCCTACCTGGGAGCCGCCAAAGAAACAGATGTAAATATTGATTACGGAAAGTCCGAAATCTATACTCAGGAAGATCTTGAGGAAGCAGCGATCCAGATAAAATGCCAGTTCGCTTCATGGGAGGGATGCGAAATGCACAGTCTCCGCTATGCGGGTGATGAATGCAATACAGAAGAGAATATCAAGTGGCTGAACTCCATGGACGAGGACGCCAGTTATATTGAGGTGTGTGAATTCTTATGCAGCTTCCACTCACCTGAAGAAGAATCCGGAGCATGGGAACCTGACCATGAATATGAAAATTACCAGTTCTGGCTGGCCAGGACAGAAGACGGCGGCTGGCAGGTAGTCACCTCGGGATGCTGACAGGAAAGGAGACAGGGGACGGTTCTCTGTCTCCTGTTTGTTTGCGAAAAGAAGGAGACAGAGAACCGTCCCCTGTCTCCTACCGATTCAGAATAATATCTATCAATGATTTATGTTCTCTTCTCTTTTTTTCTCCTCGCTGTATTGCCTCCCGGAATTTTTCAGGGAATCCGTGTTCAAAGAAATAGCACATCTGCGGATCATATCCCATCAGGTCCCCCGTCTTCTCAAAAGCACTCATCCGGCATCCGCCGCCGCACATCGTCAGATACTCGCACGCCTGACACTTTGGGTTGTGTTCTGCAATGTCCAGAGAGGTCAATTCCATGATCCTGGTGAATGCGGAATCCGTAAGTGCCTGCTTGAGCGGCATTTTGTTGATATCCGGCATACTGTTTCTGATATACTCGTCAGCCATGATAGCATAGCACGGAGAAAGGATCCCTTCCGGAGAAATATTCAGCTCACGTCTGTAGACTCTGCAGACCGGTGTAACGGCTGCTCTGTCAGGATGATAGCTCCAGCTCGGAAGCATCACATACTTACGGGATCTTCTGATGAAAGAAATCAGACCGTACATGATCAGGTCCATAGGATAATCTGCCGCAACATATTGTTCAAATACGTTCGTATATTCCTCGCACATCCGGTCCAGGGAAACACCCATTTCCTGATATCTGTCTTTCCAGAGCCCACTCTCAACAGGCGGATACACAGTCAGCGACTCTACGCCTTTTTCAGAAAGGATCCTGATCGAATCCCATATCGATACGATGCTGTCCTTTGTAATACACATATTGCAGGTGACTCTGAAATTTCTGCTCCGAAGGAGATCCACACACCGGTAAAACTGCTCTTCTGCCCCTTTGACACCTCGCATGATGTCATGATAACCGACGCCGTCAAAACTGATCATGAAAATCGGTGACACTTTCCGTTTGTCCAGTTCGTCCAGCAGAGCATCATTCACCAGCGAGCCGTTTGTAAAGATCTCAACTACAAACATCCCTCTTTGCAGTACCGCATCAACGATCTGTATGAAATCTCTTCTGACCAGCGGCTCGCCGCCGATCAGGACGATGTTTTTCAGGCCGCATTCCTTGATCTCATCCAGCATCTTTTCGATCCGCTCAAACGGTATCTCTTCCATCGGTGCTTTGGGCGCATTCACTGAGCAGTGCAGGCAATTATAGTTGCACTTCCCTGTAATAGAGAAAATCACCGAACTGAAATGCAGACAGCCGTAATTGCTGTACCGCCTGTCTTCATCCAGTGATTCTTCTGCCCCGGCCGGCCGCAGCATACCTGCTTCGATCATCCGGTCAATCGCCGGATTCCCGCCATCGTATGTAAAAGATCCGGACAGTACATTCTTCTCTTCTTCAGTAATGTCAATCGGAGGCGCAGGGGATGTGAAATTGCATATACAATAAGGTTTATTCTTCCATCCGCGCAGGCACCAAGGTTCATTTAATATATAATTCATCATCTTAACCCTTTGTGAGACAGGGGAGACAGGGGACGGTTCTCTGTCTCCTTGTTGATTTTTAACAGGAGACAGAGAACCGTCCCCTGTCTCCTATTGATCCAGTCTCTGGCGTTCTACAAGTTCGGCGAAGAAGCCGTTTTGAGCTATCAGTTCGTCATAGCTGCCGTCTTCGATTATTTGTCCCCCTTCCAGTACCAGGATGCGGTCGCAGTGTCTGATGGTAGACAGTCTGTGTGCGATCACGATACGGGTGCAGCCCATCTTATCGAGTGCGTCTGATACCTGTTTCTGTGCTTTGTTATCCAGCGCGGATGTCGCCTCGTCAAACAGGAGCAGCTTAGGCTTTGGCGCGATCGCGCGGGCGATCATGATCCGCTGCCTCTGTCCGCCCGATATGCCACCCTGACCTTCGCTTATGATGGTATACATTCCCATAGGCATTCTCCTGATATCATCCGCGATCCCTGCCTTTTTGGCGGCTTCCCAGGCATCATCAAGCGTCAGTTCGGGGTCTGTGATCACGATATTGCTGAATATATCGCCCTGGAACAGTCCGCCCGACTGCATTACAGTGCCGATATTCCGTCTCAGCGACCTCGGGTCCAGACTGTTTATATCTTTTCCGTCAAAATATATCGCGCCGGTCTCAGGTTTTTCAAATCCCAGAAGCAGCCTCATCAGAGTTGACTTGCCGCAGCCTGTTTTTCCGACGATCGCAATATACTCGCCCGCTTTTACATTAAGCGAGATATCTTTCAGAATATACGGCGCGTCATCAGAATAGCGGAAAGATACGTGATCGATCATGACCTCTCCCGAAAGACTCGTAACCGCCTCTTTGCCATCCTCTGTTTCCGGCTCGGCGTTCAGGAAAGGCTCTGCCAGTTCGAGCATAGGTCTGATCTGTGCTGCCGAAAGAGCCAGGTTCGACAGCTGGAGGAAAGCTCCCATGACCATGCCGTATGCCGACATAAACGCAAAATACGATGACTGATCAACACCGCTTTTTACTGCAAGATAGTATATCACAATGTTGGACAGCAGCGTGATGCCGGTAGTGATGACTCCGTTGATCTTGATAAAAACGGGCGGATTATATGTCAGCTCTGCCTGCTCTGAATAGAGGTTGAGCCACCTTGCGAACATCCTCTTTTCAGCTCCGACCAGCTTTATCTTCTGTATCCCCGAGATCATCGCGTATGACATGCCGGATTCTTTCGCGGCAAGATCCATTTGCTTTCTGTTGATCCGCATCTGGACAAAAGTAGCTGCCGAAGAAAAAGCGACAGTAGTCAGTATGATCAGCAGCGCAGGTATCACGAGGGCGCTCGCAAAGCTGAATATCTGAGTGATGTAGAGCAGGGATACAACCGATGACAGTCCGCTCATCATCACCATTCCGAGTAAAATCGCGCACAGCTGGCTTACTGACATGGCCCGGTTTCTGAGTTCGCCCGGGCTGTATTTTCTGAAGAATCCCGCAGGAAGCGACAGAAGGCGCATCATCATGGCAGACTGCACTGCCATGGATGTTTTGGTTTCGAGCCTCTTGGAGATCATACCTCTCACGCTTGTCATGAGCTGTACAGACAATGCCACGCATATCACGCAGACCGCGGCGCCGATCAGCGCGCTTGTGTTTCCGCTTGCACGGACCGGGCCGGTAAGAGCCTTAGTGATACGCGGGAGCGCAAGTCCTATCAGGGTCACGGCAAAAGTGGCTGCTATCAGCACCCCCACGTCGACAGCTGTAACGCAGGATTTCATGTATAGGATCAGATCTGCAATACTCAGCTTCTTCTGAGGCAGCGGCCTGTAAAGCACAACCCCTTCATCGGAGATTTTCTCTGCAGTCTTCGCGTTTACCTTTACGGTGCTGCCGGTTTCCGGATCTGTGTAAGTATATCCGCGGATCCGTGAAGGTATCAGCGCGATCGGGACACCATCCACAGTACGCGAAAGCATGACCCCGAACGCATCCCGGAACCAGCCCTGCGTAAGTCTGACCGTTCTGTACATGATCCCGTGAGGTCTGAGAGCGTATTCGAGCTGCTCCACAGGATCATTAATACTTTCCGGTATTTCAACCGGCTTGCAATGGTAGTATTTCAGCGCTTCATCGATCGCGTTTCCGGTGATCATGCGCTCATCGCCGAGTTTCCGGGCTTTCTCCTTACCCATTATGACTCCGGAAATACGGACGAGGGAATCTTCCAGAAGCCTGCTATCGGCTTCACGCCGCTCTTCGATCTGGTTTTCGAACCAACTCATGGCTTCCTCCTTCCTACTCGCTCGCGATGAGGTCAGCATAAGCGCCGCCCAGCTTCATCAGCTCGGTGTGAGTTCCGCGTTCGACCACTTTGCCGTGATCGAGCACGATGATCTCATCACAGTCTCTTATCGTAGAGAGTCTGTGGGCGATGACTAAGCATGTGATACCCCGGTCTTTTATGGAATTGACAACTTCATATTCTGTTCTGGCATCGAGCGCGCTCGTCGCCTCATCAAGGATGATGATGGTAGGATCCTGAGCAAGCACACGCGCTATCTCAAGGCGCTGCCTCTGTCCGCCGGAAAGATCCCTGCCTCCGCTTGTCAGCCTGTGCTGATATCCGCCGGGCATCTGCATGATGTCGTCATGCAGTCCCGCGTCGCGGGCAGCAAGTATCATTTCGAAGTCCATGATCGTCCCGTCCCACATCTTGATGTTGTTGGCCACGGTATCCTCAAAGAGGATGATATCCTGGTCCACCACGGCAAGTGAACCGGAAATAACATCTCTCGGATACGCGCTTCTCGGCCTGCCGTCAAACAGGATCTCTCCGCTCCACGGCTGATAAAGCCCCGATATCAGCTTGGATACTGTCGATTTGCCGCAGCCGGATGCTCCGACGAGAGCTACCCTGTCACCGGTTTTCAGTGAGAGGGAGAAATTTTCTATCAGCGGAGCCTCCAGTCTGGAGTATCCGAATGAAATATTATTCAGTTCCAGATTACCTTTGAGTTTCTCAAGCGGCGCAGTACCGGCCTCATCACTCTCGGTAAATACCGGGTCATCAGGATATTCCATGACATCTTCGACACGCTCCATTTCGGTGCGCATCTCCTGGATGGTCTGACCCGCGGAAACCAGTGTCATCGCCGGCGACATGAATGAACTCAGGAAGCCCTGGAACATCATGACCGCGCCAAGGCTGAATTCACCCTTCATGACCAGCCATACTCCGAGAATAAGCACAATGTAATTGGCCAGAGTGCTGAAAAATGCCGGTATCATACCGAGGTACTGATTCGTCTTCTCTTCCTTGACATCTTGAGCGTTTACGGAAGCCTGATATCCCGACCATCTGCGGAAGAACCCATTCTCAGCGCCGCTTGCTTTGATGGTCTCGACCATCTCGATGCCGGTCAGTGTAGCAGAGTCCAGCTTTCCCTGATCGCGCATCTGCACGCGCGTGATATTTACTCTCCTGGAGGAAATGATGTGCGCCATCAGGATATTCAGTACCAGTGTCGATATGCCTATTACCGTGAGCATCAGACTCTGTTTCAGCATGAGCACCAGATAGAACACCATCATGACCGAATTGAGAAGCATCGGACCGAAGGTGGTTACAAGCGTGTTCGCTATGGACGCGTTCATCATCTGCCTTGACTGTATGTCTCCGGCAAGGCGCTGTGAAAAGAATTCCATCGGAAGTCTGAGCACCTTCCACATGTAGGATGCATTGCCGATAGCTGCCATCTTACCGTTTATCCTGAACGTATATACAGCCTTTGCCCATTCGACAGTAAGCTGCAGCACCGCGAACGCGATCAGCATCAGAAGGAACGGGTACAGCCAGTCAGGATTGCGACCGGTAAGGAGCCGGTCCACGAACACTTTCGCGGTAACCGAGTTGATGATCCCGAAGAGATACGCGATGGCTGTTGTAAACATCACGAACGCCACAGCAGCTCCGGCACCGACAAGACGTTTTTTCGCGAATGTGACTGTACTTTTGCGTCTGCCGCCCGGGATAAAGTTTTCCCCCGGCACCGGAACAATTGCGACTCCGGTGAACGCTTCATCGAACTCCTGCCAGCTGACCTTGACGGTACCTCTTGCAGGATCATTGATATATGCAGTATCCCCCTTGAAACCGTTCAGAACTACAAAGTGGTTCATGTTCCAGTGTATGATGCACGGATACTGGCCCTCGCTCCGTATTGCTTCGGGAGACATGCTGTAGGCATCTACTTTGAAACCGTAGTTCTCAGCGGCAAGGTAAATGTTTTTCGCCTTGGAACCGTCACGCGATACTCCGCAGTCCTGACGCACCTGTTCGAGCGGCACCCACTTTCCGTAGTAGGCCATGACCATACAAAGAGCAGCTGCTCCACACTCAAGTGCTTCGAGCTGCATCACAACAGGGACTCTGGCAACACCTCTGGTCAGAGTCGGTCTTATTCCGCTTTTTTTA
The DNA here is from genome assembly GCA_045113935.1 of Anaerovoracaceae bacterium. Classification (GTDB taxonomy): domain Bacteria; phylum Bacillota; class Clostridia; order Peptostreptococcales; family Anaerovoracaceae; genus Crickella. Next base: position 25,879 of record JBGUJM010000058.1, on the reverse strand, counting down.
GCTGCCTGACTCTCCGTTCCTGTCATTCCGGCCTCACTCTGATGTCTTCAGCAGAAAGTCTACAGGCCTGATTGTCTCTGTCACTACCTCTGCATCGTATTTGCCGTCAGGCAGACTGACCTCGGCGATCCCGGTCTTTCTGCCGTACTCATCTTCTTCTACAGAGGCGATATAGAATTCCTGTGATTCCTCCCTGATGATCATGCCTTTTTCCAGAACACTGCCGTCACTTACTACCACCTCCGCCACATGATCTTTGACGATCATGCTGGCCGGTGACTTTGTTTCCAGCGTCCCCGTGCATGACCACACGAAAACACCTGCCAGCAGAACTATGACAGCAGTCAGGGTCACCCAGATCCCCGGGTTCGTTACATGCAGATAGTCATTGAGCTGCTCAGGCGCAGAAATCCTCTCGCGGGTCTCTTTTCTGAATACGGAATTGTTGTTTTCTTCCATTACAGTTCAGCCTCCTCTACACACAGCAGCATTTTGCTATCTCTCCAAGGCATATGACACGGCCTCTCGGATCCATATACCAGTTGTCAGGTCTTGTATGCTCTCCGTAAGCCGGTATATAAACTATATCCTTGTCCTTATACCATGGTATACCGTCAGCCATCAACCTTGTCCTCGGTATGTGGAAGCCCGCAGTGACTATACCGATGCGCAGGCTGCCTGAACCCAGGACCTCGTCGATCATCGATGCCGACAGTTCCAGATTCCTGAAGGTGTTTTCAGCAAGATCTTCGATCAGGATCCTTCTCTCATCTATCCCGCGGTCCATCAGATACTCTGCCATGAATCCGGCCTCAGTATGCACCCCCTCTATATGCATATTCCCGCCGGTCACAAGAAATACCGTTTCAGGATCGCTGCCTGCGACCTCAAAGGCTTTTTCTATTCTGTATCCGCAGTTGCGGCTTCCGAGCACGATGATGACATCATATCTGCCGTCTGTATCGTCCGGATCCCCGAAAAGGAGTCTGTTGATCTTAGGCAGATTCTCTTCCTTTTCCAGAGGATGATCCTCGAAACGGTCGATCATGCGGCCCATCTCGGTCGAGAGGTCATATCCGGTGAAGGACCTCTTTTCCGCTCCGGTTGTGCCTCCTGACAGTTTAAGAAAGCAGCCGGTCTTTGCTCTGTGAAGCATCATGATCGTATCAAAGTAATCCGGGAAAGACCTTTTTGATGCCGACTCCGGATTCCTCTGCATGTACCGGAACATCCTTACTGAAGACGTAACGATCCTGCCGCAATGGGTCAGATAGTCATAGTTGAAAAGCCTGTCCTCGCCAAAGGACATGCCTTCCCTGAATCTTATTCTGTATCGGTCAAGGATACTCTTTCTGTAAAACTTATTGCATGCCGAATAGACCAGAAGATGCCTCGTTCTGACATATTCATCGGCAAAATCCGAAGCCGTTTCATACACCCTGTCCGCGACCAAGAGCGGAGATACCAGTTCTTCACCCGGACTGTCCTGCAGGAATTCGACCCTCTCAAAACTGAATATGTAGAGGTCTGTATCTGCATTCAGAAGAGGGATACTGCTTTCGAAGAATCCGTCTTTGAGGCAGTCATCGCAGTCCATGAACGTGACCCACTCGCCTTCGGCCATATCGAGGCCGGCATTTCTTGCCGCGGAAACACCGCCATGCTCTGCATACGATACCCTGAGGCTCTCATATCTTTCCTCATATTCTCTGAGGCGCTGCGGGGTCTCATCAGAGGAGCCGTCATCAACAACAATCAGTTCACAGTTTTCCGGCATCTGTGAGATCACTGATCCGATGGTTTCCTCCATGAATCCTGCGCAGTTATACGCAGGAATGATAAATGACAAAATCTTTTCTCCGGCCATTTATACTCTCTTTCTATTTCCATCCGTTACCCGGTACAGACGGATCCTCCGGCATGCCCGGGAGCACCAGTCCACCGTCAACTCTGAGGGTGATGCCCGTAATATACGATGCCTTGTCCGAAGCGAGGAACGCGATTGCTCTTCCTATATCCTCTGTTTCACCAGCTCTTCCGAGAGGGATCTTCGGTCCGAGTGCATCCCAGAAGTCTGTTTCGACCTTTTCCGGATGCTCGATGTAGTCCTGATCCCAGAAATAGTCTGTTGCTCCGCCCTGTTTTATATCAAGCAGTTCCTCCTTCGTACGCACCCTCGTTGCCCCCGGTGACACGTTGTTGATCCTGATACCGTACTCCGCGACATCGAGCGCAAAAGCCTCGATCATTCTGTTCAGACCTGCCTTGATTCCGCAGTATATGCCCGCGTTAGGATATGCCCGGTCTCCTCTTGAGGAACTCACATTTATGATATTACCTCTGATCCCGTGATCTATCATGTAACGCGCAGCATAATGCATCATGAGCACATATGCCTTCTGATCAAGGGCAAAGAGATAGTCGATGTTTTCTTCTGTCAGATCCTGAAGAGGCAGCGGCATGTTGACTCCGGCATTGTTCACCAGGAGATCAAGTCCCCCGAGAGCATCCACAGCCTTGTCGAAGAATTCCTTCGGCGCCCCCTTCTGTGTCAGATCAGATTTAAAGGCAAAACTGTCGGCGCCTTTGTCCCTGAGCATCGCGCCGGTCTTTTCGACGTCTGCCATGCCCTGCTCATCAGATGCATGAAATGAATAAGCAATATCATAGCCTTCTTCCGCAAGGATCAGCGCTATACCTTTGCCCATACCAATGGAGCCGCCGGTCACTATGGCTTTCTTTCTGGTGTTATTGCTCACTTGCCATACCTCCTGTTTTTCAAGACCTCACTGCTATGGAAGTCACTATTGATCTGCCTGTATCGTCCGGTTCCATTCCTCTGAGGCAAACGCATCAAAGAATCTCCTCGCTGCAGGATTATTGTCCAGAACATGTACAGGTTTTATCTGGTCTGGTGCTATTCTCTGTACATACATGCGCTTGTCGCGGTATGCAAGCTGCGTTTCAGCCTGAAGCATTCTGATCTCCAGCGGTCTCACATGCCCCTTGCAGGCAGCGAGTCCGTATGCAGGCAGGATCCTCCGTAGTTCTTCTTCCGCAGCCATTGCGAGCTCATCGCGCGGAACCGACATCAGACTTCTGTGATCCGGTCCTGCTATGGAAGGCTCAACATACAGACGCAGGTACGATCTTTCCTCATCCCATTCGATGCAGTAATCCTCTACGATAGCTCCGAAGCGCTCCTCCATACAGCGAAGCAGTTCTGCCATATCGTCCGGTCCGATGCAGACTGGGTTTGCCGGGTCTCCCGGTATGGTCAGTATACCGCTCCGCCTCCCTGCAAGGCTGTACACAGGAGTACCCTCCTCCATTCGCTCGATGCGTATCACATCGCCCAGGCCATATCTGTACAGACCGGCACGATTGGTCACAAGTATCTCGTAGGAGCGTCCGGGTTCTGTCTCTTCCGCTGTAAGTGCCATGCACTCGCCGGAGACACTGTCTGCAGAAATAAATTCAAAATAGCTCTCGCCGTAAGCGAGCCTGTAATATCCGTCTCCGCACTCTGTCCCTATCAGGGCTTCGGATGAGACATGCCCGCCGTTTATCAGCGGAACAGTACCTGCATAGCGTCTGAGGTGATGCGTGTACAAAGAGAATTCTGCAGATCCGCCCGCGATGATGCGTCTGCACTCCGGCCATATTCTCTGTATCACCGGCTCTCCGAAGCCGGCAGCGAATATGTCTCTGAGTTCCTTTGCCCGCTCCGGATCCTTTCTGAAAAGCCGGGAAAACCGTTTTCTGTCCTCGTATCTGAGCCAGGGCGCGCCCGCAAGCGTCCCCTTTTCAATGTCGGATACGAGTTTCTCATGGTTATTTTCGAGATAGCGGAAGGTATCGAGGATCCCCCATGTGAAAGGAGCCAGGATCTGCGTCACGCCCCTGTCCAGCAGGGCGAACAGCAGTCTGAGATATCTCGGATCCGTCGCGTTCTCGAGAAAGAAGAGTTCCTCCGGTCCTGTCAGCCTGATACCTTCAGTGCCTTCACAGGCATGTGAGTTATATGTAAAATCCGGTCGCATCCTCTGGAGGACGGCTCCGGTCAAAGAATCCGGATAGGTGCGGTCTGCATACGGCCTGTTGCCTCTTATGCTTCCCGCAAGCAGGAAGCTGCTTCCGCCTCCCGTTTCGTCCCCGCTCAGCAGACCTCTCAGCATGTCTTCGTACACTCCTATCGTCCTGTCTGTGAACGGTATCCTGCGCGGGACATTCATAGTCCCGGAAGTGATCGCATATCCCCTGACCGGATCACTGAAGAGTATATCAGACTCTCCTATCCGGCTCATGAGGTCTATCATCGGGGCGAAGCTGTCATATACATTCACCGGAACCTTGCTGACGTAACCATCATGGGATCTGATACTCTCAAATCCCCAGCTTTCGCCGATCTCGGTCTCTTCCGCGGAACGTATTATATCGATCAGCACATCAGAAGTGTCTGCCGGCCAGCCGTGCTCTTCACCCTCTGCCGTTCCGAGTATCCGGGTCCGTATATATGACATGATCTCATCGATTTCTCCGGCACTGAGAAATTTTCTGTCAGGTTCCGGCGGTTCTATCAGAGAAAAGAAGGGCTCAAGCATCTTCCGGATCTCTACGCGGATCTCCTCGGGTATTCCGTATTCTTTCTCCGAAGCGGATATCATGTCAGCTATCTGTTTCATGTGTCCGAAGAACAGATACCTCATGTACAGTCCCGAGTCCACCCCGAGCCTGAGCTGCAGCGCGATATCCCGGCTGGTATTGAGTATTTTTTCAGGCTCCGGGGCTTTGAGTTCCTGCATGGTCGAGCCATGGTGCATGTAATATATATATCCTATGAGCTGAGGGAAAACTGCAATGATATCTGCATCCCTCATGCACTCCATATTGAATATGACATCCTCATAGATGCGTACGTCCTCGCGGAAACATATGGCATGCTTCTCGAGATACGAACGCTCCACTACCTGACTGCTCATCATCATGCTTGCCATAGTCATAAGTTTCCGGATGTCCGGGTCACCTCTGTGCAGGCAGATGAGAGGTCTCGTCTGGGGGAATCTCACCCGGTTGTCCAGGAATCCTACTATACTGTCGTCTTCTTCTGTCTTTTCAGATCTGAACTTTCCAAGCTGAGCCCCTGTTTTCTCCATGCCTGACACGACAGTTTCAAGGCATTCAGGTGTCAGCCTGTCGTCAGCATCGAGGAATGTGATGTATTTGCCGCAAGCCGCCTGAAGCGCGTGGTTTCTCGGACTCGATGCAGTGTGTCTGTCGTTATTGAGTTCGAGCACTTTCACTCCCGGATGTCCTTGGCAAAGCCTGCTCACGTAGCTGAGGTGCTCCTGTGATGAATTGTGTACGACTATGACCCACTCAATGAGTGACTCATCGAGAGTCTGTGCCATGACAGAGTCAAAAGCAGCTTTGAACAGATCGTCCGGCGTATTATGTGATGGTGTGATGATAGAGATCAGGTATTTTTGATCCAGTGTGTTCATCCCGCGTCTCTGCCTTTCGTAAGGTTTCAGTACTTTTATTGTAGCCGCGGAAAATTGCAGATGCAACTCAAGTATTTGCTTTCACACCCCTGATTTATACCGCCGAATTTGACAACTGTACTGAAAAAGAGTATTATCCCATTTTGAAATGACCAGAAAATAGGAAAGGAGGGTGGACTAATGGTAATTATTAAGTGGACAAACAAGTACAGCAATGAGACAGGCTATGTTGCATCACTTTCAACCAAGAATAAATGCTTTAACAACACTTTCGAAAAGAGTGAAGCTAAGCAGTATTCCGAAAAAGCAGTTGCCGGCATCATGACAAAGCTTGATTCCTATCACGAGACTGACAACAATACCTTCGAAGTCATCCCGGTGTAAGGAATGCCCGCAAAGCAGAACAAAGGCCTTGAAGCGTTATCTTTCAACGTTTCAAGGCTCTTTTTTGCGGTCAGGCTGCGTCTTTTCAGTTCCTCTTCCCGTCCTCCGCGTTATTACTGTTTCATACCCGTCTATGCGTCAGGAATCGCTCCCGGCATCATGAATAAGCAAGCGCTTCTCTCTGTCCGGTCGGATATAGTCATGGCTGTCAAAATACTCTATCAGAACGTTCGGCGCGTTTGATGCCAGTTCCGCCAGTGCCCCGTTTTTTTCGACCTCTTCGGCTGATATGCCAAGGCATTTCTCTATATTCAGGAAAAAGTAGCTCTGTATCGCTGCGCTGTATGCTTTATCATCCTGCACATCTTTCCCGTCCAGTGTAAGTCTGAGTATTTCACCGGCGCCCCTGTCATATTCACAGAAAAAACCATTTGAAAACTGGAACCATTCCGCGTGGGTGTTTTCATCAAACGCTTCCTCACGCATAAGATAATGCATGATCTGTCTGATCTGGATCCCGGTCAGAGTAAAGCCGATCATCAGATCAGGGAACGGGAATGTTTCCATGAAATCCTGCAGGATCACGATCGGTCCCAGAGACTCTTTTCTGATGGTGCCCGAAGCGATCAGCACAAGATCGACTTCAAGCTGTTCTCTCATGCTGCGTGCGAACAGGTCGCCGAGTTCCGTCTCCATGTTGCGGCGAGGATGCGTGCATTCCTGTGTAAACCGTGTCAGAATACGCTGATAACTGGAGTCTGTGGCTTTTGTGTATTTCTCAATCAGTTCTTCCAGCACCGGATCGTGCGGACAATTATCTGCCGTGACCGGAATCAGTTTCCAGGTATAGGAATCGATCTGCTTATTGCGCTCATCGAATAAGATATCAAAACGTCCGATCTGGTCTGTTCCGATCGCAGCCTGTACGATTGGGATACCGGAAACGATACAAGGCTCTTCAAGATATGTATGAGTGTGTCCTCCGATGATCATATCTATGTCGCAGTCCGGTCCAAGATCGGCGGCCAGTTTCTTATCCTCCTCGAATCCGATATGTGTCAGAAGAACGGTCAGGTCAACATCAGGTGTCTTGTAAGCATCAATGACCTTGCGCACCTCTTCCGCGGCATCACTGATGTCGACCAGTGTACCGATCAGTTTTTCAGCCTTTGTTCTTGACAGAACCTCTTCCGTTACTATCCCGATAAACATTACCTTGAGTCCGCCGGTTTCCAGAATAATATGAGGGCTGAAAAGCCGCGCACCGTTGAGTTTGACATACATGTTCGCGTTAATGATCGGGAAGTTCGCGCATTTTTCCAGAAACAGCAGATGCGTCAGCCCGTAGTCAACCTCGTGGTTCCCCACAGTCACGACATCAGGCGCAAGGAGATTCATGATATCAATGGTAGAGACCCCTTTAAACTCACTGTCGATCAGCGAGCCTCTGAACATGTCCCCCGCGATCGCGTACAGAACATTTTCCTCTTCATTTCTGACTTTGTTGATATAACCGGAAAGCATGGAAACACCGCCGATCAGTGCTGAATCGACCTCCTCGGCAAGAAAATCTCCATGCAGATCGTTCGAATGCAGAACTGTCAGCTTTTTCAGACGCTTTTCCGGCAGACGGTCAGGATTCAGCTGATCCAGGCGTTTCAGGAACTGTTTTCTGCGGTTTTTCAACTCCCGCAGCTGGCCGAGAAGCCTCTGCATGTCGGGGTCCTTCACTTCCAGCCGGATCTGCGTCTTCTGCTCAATATGCACTTGTATGTCCGGTCCGGCCTTATGCTTCATGGCAGCCGCCTCCTCACGCGTCGAATTTCTTCAGCAGTTTTTTCACTATGAAATAGGAAACTGTCATATCAAAAGTGTACAGTCCAAGGTAGACTGCTGTGCAGAATTTTGCGTGTTTCTTATAATTCCAGTTCTTGAAAAAATCTTCGTTCAGCTTCTTCATCATCTACACCCCTTGCTATTTCACTAATGCTCACGGATAAAGGAAGCAATATCATCGATCACTTCGTCCCCGATATGCCTCTCGATGCTGTAGTCCTTGGTGGCTTTCAGGATATCATCATATATGGCATCTACGAATACATGATTCAGCTCCGGATACAACTTATAAAATGTATTTCTGCGATCTGCCAGGAGCTCGCGGAATTTCACGAAATCATCTTCTGCCAGCGCCTGATAATCCTTGCCGCCCTGCATTATGAGTACAGGCTTCTCACTCTCCAGCAGATAATCTGCTGCTGTTTTCTTTCCCATTTCCTTGAAATAGTACAGAGTCGTTCCGCCCGCAAATTTCTTTTTCTGCGCCTCTTCATCGCTCATCTGATACAGACCGTCGAATTTCTTCGAGAATAATTTGTCCTCTGCGCTTGCGATCAGTCTCATTACAGATCTGCTTTCGCCTGCCTGCTTCAGCTGTCTCACAACGATATCTTCCAGGCGGTATGGCGAACCTGCCATCATGATGAGGCCTTTCACATCGCCGCCTTCGCTGTCTATCCTCGGCGCGAGCATTGCTCCCATGCTGTGTCCGAGGATAAAGATGCGCTCTTTATCTATGCGCGGATCGGATTTCAGCATCCGGATCGCAAGCACCGCATCATCGATGGTCTCCTCCCTGACGGTAATGCATTGCCTGAGCATCTTCCTTCCATACGCGAAAGAGCGCTTGTCATAACGGATTGAAGCTATCCCGCGTCTTGCCAGGCCTTCGGCAAGATCGCGGAATGGGGTCAGCTTCATCACTTTCTCATCCATGTTGCTTGAGCCGGATCCATGTACCATCACGACTGCAGGGACAGGCCCTTCTACCCCATCCGGAAGGGTAAGCTTACCGTTCAGCGGGAACTCTGTTCCCTTTCCGACTATGATCTTCTCGCTATACATATGCTTACTTCCTCTTTTCCGGTGCCGGCAGCTCATCATACATCGCTTCCGGCAGATCTTTCAGACTGAATCAATAAATGGTTTTCTGCTCTTAATAATACCATACTGTGGCCGCGGGCGGTTCTTTGTCATGCTGAAACAAATCAAAAGGTCCCAGGTTATGATCCTGAGACCTGTTTTTCAACTCATATGCAGCTGCAATTTGCTCTGTGAAGATGCATCCCGTCTATCCCAGCCTTCTGCCGTTCAGCCACAGAGTGTCAGGTGACATATCTGCCGTGCTTGCACAACCGGTATATCCCATGAGAAGCGCCAGCTCCTGATTCATTTTGTGCACATACGCCTCGACGCCTTCTGTGCCATCTCTGCTCAGCGACGGCATAATAGCGCGGCCTACGGAAACGGCTTTCGCACCCATGGCAAGCGCTTTGTACGCATCGGCCCCGGTGTTGATCCCGCAGTCTACGAAGATCTCCACACTGCTGCCCTTAAGTGCTTCACATATTTCCGGAAGCACCATGAGAGGCGGCACTGCAAAAGGCATACGGCCGCGGTGATGGCTTACGACGATTCCTCTGACCCCGCATTCCGCACATTTCACTGCATCTGATACACTCAGTACGCCCTTGACGACGAACGGGAGCTTCGTTGCCGCGACATACGCGCGGAGATCATCCTGCGTCTGCTGTTTCATCGGATAATCCGCCACTACGTCATATCCACCGTCATCCCCGAATACGTGGTCGATGTCCATTCCGACCGCAAAAGCCCCATGCTCTTCGGCAAAAGCGATCTCATCAAACACTTTCTCTGTATCTGCGAATGGCTTGATAACGCGTACTGTTCTGGCGCCTGTCGCAAGGACCTCTCCGAAGTCGTTATTGTCCGTCATGCCTACCCAGTTGACCATTCCCATGTTCTGTGCTGCCCTGGAGTACTCTAACATAGCGTTCTCGCGCTCCGGAAGGAATGATCTCAGGAAAGAAAACGCAGGCATCATGATCGGTGTGCTGAACTTCTGCCCGAAGATCTCTGTCTCCAGGGAAGCGGTCTTTGCATCGATGATCCTTTCCTCGATCAGAATAGAATCCAGAAACTGTCTGGTTATCTCATTGGCATCGGCAGGGTTGTTGCTTCTCTTGTCACTCATAGTCTTTGTCTCCCTTTCCATGTCACCGGTATCTGCAGGTAAAACGTATCACTGAGATATCCTCTTCTCAGCTGTTAACATATCTGTATGATACCTTAACCAGCCGGATTATCCAATACCGTTACTAATGTTAACTAAAATTCCTGCCCGGAAATTACATGTTTTGCTGTGTGAAAAACTCCGGTGCAGCCTTTAAGCTGATCTGCTAAAGCGGCAGGATCGTCCCCACTCCCTTCTCGAAAGCTTTCATCATTATGGCCTGACCAACTGCGATATCGTTGACGGATATGCCTATGTTGGAGCATACGATCAGCTCGTCGTCACTTTCTCTTCCCGGCTTGGTTCCGGCAAGGATCTCGCCTGTCTGCGCGTAAACTTCCGGAAGACCCTTGTCCAGCGGGAAGTATCCCATTTCGGCGAAGAGCTGATGCTCTTCTATCGAATCTACGATATATTTATCAGCCCTGTACTGTGCCTTGAGGTCGAAGTATGTATTCATGTCGCAAGGCACGATAGTCTGTCCCTTGCTGATCCATTCATCCTTGACCACACAGAGCGGGTCTCTGAGGATGATGGTTGCGGAGCTCATGGTCTCGCACTTCTCAGCGATCTGCTGCGGACTGTCTGCTTTGACGATCTCAACATCGATCTCAGGCTGGATCTCTGCGATCGCTTTCTCTACCACATCATCATGGATATCGTAGACATAGATCTTCTTGAGATTCTTAAGCGTATGCGGTATGTATCTCAGATGTGCCCTTCCCTGGACACCCGCGCCGTACATTCCGAAGTACTCGGTCGTCGGCCTGAGCGCTGCTGCGGAAAGCGCTGTTACGGCAGGAGTTCTCATTTCCGTGATCCATGTGCAGTCCATGATGGCTACAGGAACTCCCGTCACGATGTCGTTCATGACCTGTACACCTGTTGTCTGCGGCAGGCCATACTGTCTCGGATTCCTCGGAAAACACTCGATCCATTTGATCCCGGCAGCTGTCTGAGCCGGCACATACGCAGGCATTGCGTGATAGAAAACATCCTCATACGGGTGGATCCCTATCTTGGCCGGCATTTCGTATTCACCCTTGCCGTGCGCGATCATTGTTTCTCTGACGATATCCAGCACTTCATCGATCGTCGGCCCGCATGAAACGCACTGCTCCTTGGTAAGCCACAGCAGCTCTTTGCCGAGTTTTACCTTGGACGCGAGATACTCATGCTGCCTGTCGAATGCTTCTAACTGTTCTCTGCTGGCACTATACATTGTGAACCTCCTGTTCTGCTATTCTTTCACCTTTGCTCCTGCATATCTGACGGCTGCGCATGCCAGAACTCTGGTCGGGTCCACGCAGCTGTCATCTTCCAGACCCATTATGCTGAATCCCAGCGGCAACTCTGTGCAGGCCAGGAGCAGGACTTCTGCCCCCCGTGACCTGAGATCATCCGCTATGGCGGCGGTCTCTGCTATAGGCAGACTTTCCGCATCCATGATCCCTTTCTTGATATAGTCATAGATCAGGGACATCAGCTGTTTCTGCTGGTTTTCATCGGGATAGACTGCCTCGATGCCTTCCTCATCAAGCGCCTTCTGGTACATGCCGCTCTGCACCGTGCCGTCCGTACCGAGGACAGCGGCTTTCTTCACGCCTCTTTCTTTAAGCAGCTTTGCCGTTTCCTCCGGCATATTGAGGATCGGCAGGCTGGTGTGTTTTGCCACCTCAGGTATGAAATAATGCGCTGTGTTGCATGGGATTATGATAAAATCCGCCCCGGCTTTTTCCAGTATCTCTGCGCTGGCGCTCATCTCCGGCACCGGATCTTTGCCGCCGTGAAGTATCGCATCGGTACGGTCCGGTATGCTGGTGTTGTTGTCTATGATCATCCTGATGTGTTCCTGATCGCTCTTCGCGTCTGTCATCTCTATGATCTTCATCATGAGATCGGCTGTCGCTGCCGGACCCATTCCGCCAATCATTCCTATGGTTTTGTACATTACTGTCTCCTATTTCCGTTTCTCTCCGGCTTGTCATACTGAATGTCCTTTTCTATTTTATCATCAGTCACCCGCACGCGCCACATCAAGATGCCCCGGAAGCCAACGCTTTGACAACGCAAAATACCGGTATATGTTTTAACTAATTAATTCACAAACTGGACTTTATACCGCTAATAATTGTAATATTATTCTAATCATCTTTTGTGTTGGAACTATATGGAGGAAGCCATGAAGAAGATCATCAAAGTCGGAATGCTCGGCATCGGTAATGTTGGCAGAGGCACATATCAGGCCCTTGAAATGAACCATCAGAAGATCGCCGAGACCACCGGACTCGACATAGAGATAGTGAAAATACTCAACCGCCACCCGGAGAAGGACCGCGGCATCGACATTCCTGCAGAGAAATACACACCGGATGTCGATGACATCCTGAACGATCCTGATATTGACATCGTTGTCGAGCTCATAGGCGGCATTGAGCCTGCTACAGAATACATGGCAAGGGCTCTGGCCAACGGCAAGAGCGTAGTTACCGCGAACAAGGCTGCCATTGCCGCCAACGGCAAGAAGCTTGCCGCACTCGCGCAGGAGAACCATGTTCTTCTCAGATTCGAAGCTGCAGTCGCCGGAGGTATCCCGATCCTGACATCTCTTACAACAGCTCTTCTGTCCAACAGATTCACAGGGGTACACGGCATACTCAACGGTACGACCAACTACATCCTCACACAGATGAGTGAGTACGGCAAAGATTATGCTGAAGTGCTCAAGGATGCGCAGGACAAAGGATTTGCGGAAGCGGATCCGACAGCGGATGTCGGGGGTCTGGATGCCGCGAACAAGCTTTCCATACTGATCTCCCTGATATTCGGCGTGGGTGCCGCTCCTGAGGATATCCCGACACAGGGCATTACCAGCGTTGGCAGCGCAGACATACAGTTTGCCAAAGAATCCGGATATACGATCAAGCTCCTGGGAAGCGCAAAAGAGATCGACGGCAAGGTCTACGCGAATGTAGAGCCTGTTCTGCTTCCGGAAAGCCATCCGCTTGCTTCCGTCAGCAATGAGTTCAACGCGGTATTCGTATCCGGAAACGCGGTTGATGACCTGATGTTCTATGGACGTGGAGCGGGTCCTCTTCCTACCGGAAGCGCGGTGCTCGGCGATGTCATCGGAGTTGCGCGCAAGCTCGAGAAGGATTCTGCCTACGACATCGTTCCTCAGCTCAGATATGATTCCGATCTCGAATTCGCGGGCGAAGGCGCCAGTAAGTATTTTGTCAGGATCACCGTACCGGAAAGAGCCGGCATACTCGGCGTTCTCACAACGATATTCGGCAACCACGGCATCAGTATAGAGACTATTCTCCAGAGATCACCATATGAGGCCGGCGGTGAAGCCGTCGCGGACCTCCTGATCAAAGTCTTCAGCGTGGAAAAACCGGAGCTCATCGCTGCTATTGAAGAAGCCCGTGCCAGCGGCGTCGTAAAATCCATCGACAATATCATGAGAGTCGAAGAGTAACTCCCGGCTCAACAGCAATAAAAAACACTTCCACCCGCGAGGATGGAAGTGTTTTCAGTTGTGACTGTTCTAGTTGGATGCTGCTGCAGCGAGTACGATGGAGTAGAATTTCTCCTCTGCTGTGGAGCCTCTTGATGTCAGTACGATAGGAGCCTTCGCGCCTACGATGATGCCCGCCATCATTCCGGTGCTGCTGACGGTCCATGCCTTGCCCAGCATGTTGCCTGCTGCCATGATCGGCATGATCAGAGCATCCGCTTCACCTGCTACAGGGCTCTCGAACCCCTTGAAGTCTGCGATTTCTTTGCTCAGAGCGATGTCGTAGGAGATAGGGCCCTCAACAGTGCATCCCGTGATCTCGCCGTTCTGGTTCATTTCCTTGAGTGCGGCAGCATCGACCGACTCCTGAGCCTTCTTGTTCAGCTTCTCAGCTCCGCATACTACTGCGACCTTAGGATCTTCATATCCGAGTGCGTGAAGTACTTCTACGGCATTGTTGATGATCTTGACTTTCTGCTCAAGATCAGGTGCCAGCAGCATTCCGCCGTCTGTCAGAACGACTACCTTGTGATAATTCGGTACCTGGAAGAGACCTACGTGTGACATGATCTTGCCGCACTGCAGTCCTGTCTCCTTGTTGACGACCTGTCTGAGAAGATCAGCTGTCTGCATCTTGCCCTTCATGAGGAAGTCACCTTCGCCTTCGCGGATCAGACGGACTGCTGTCTTGGCTGCTTCTACATCGTCATCCTCGTTGTAGATCTTCACATCACCGAAGTCAAAACCTTCGGCAGCGCAGATCGCCTTGATCTCATCTTCCTTACCTACGAAAACAGGTGTCACGATGCCTTCCTTGTATGCTTCATAAACAGCATCAAGCGAGTGCTCGTCATGCGCGCAGCAGAGAACGATTCTCTTCTTAACAGGATTAGCCTTGACCAGTTCTGCCATTGCTTTGAAATCTTTCAACATAAATCTGCCTCCTATATTTCTGAAAAGTATTTGTAAACTGTCCTGAACGCAGGCCGCAGCCTGCACCACGTAATATTTTATCATAATGGATATCACCTGTCACATAACATATTTGCTCACGGAGACAACGGAAAAAGTAATGTAACAGCAGGTGCGGGATAAGATAAAGAGAACCGCCCCTATTGTTATATCCCTGTCCTGCTGTCATCTTGGCTCTTGAATTCAGCAGAAAAAGTACTACAATAGTATATGCGTTGTACCGCGTTCTATACTGCTGTCCGCAATAGCGGCCGGTATGGATATGCGCGGCAATTATCATTTGAAATTCTAAGGAGATGATTATTATCATGAGCAAGATTACAGAAAGGTTCTTCAGGTATATTTCAGTCGACACACAGTCGGATGAAAACAGCGGAACTCATCCGAGTTCATCCAGGCAGTTCACTCTCTGCAGGATGATCGCAGATGAGATGAAAGAGATGGGAATCAGCAATGTCCGCATGGATGAGGAGCATTGCTATGTATATGGCGAGATCCCTGCCAACACCGATACTTCCCGTACGCTGGGATTCATTGCCCACATGGATACCGCCCCGGGACCATCCGGAGACGCAAGCCACGCCAGGATCGTCAGCAATTATGACGGCGGCGTTATTGCTCTTAACGATACCGTTTCTCTTGACCCTGCTGAGTTTTCTCACATGAAAAACTATATCGGTCAGGATCTGATCGTCACTGACGGCGTTTCCCTGCTCGGCGCAGACGACAAAGCCGGTGTCACAGAGATCATGTCCATGGCAGAGCGTCTGCTCTCTGATCCGTCCATCCCTCACGGCAAGATAGCCATAGGCTTTACACCGGATGAGGAAATCGGAGAAGGAACCGCATTCTTTGATGTTGAAGGTTTTGGTGTCGAATGCGCATATACGGTAGACGGCGGAGCCATCGGCGAGATCGAGTATGAGAACTTCAACGCTGCCACAGCGAAGATCTCGATCAAAGGCAAAGAGATCCACCCGGGAGAAGCCAAGGGCAAAATGATCAACGCTGCTCAGATCGCCGCAGAGTTTGACAGGACTCTGCCGCAGCAGATGAGACCTGAATACACCGAAGGTTATGAGGGTTTCGTACATCTGACCAAGCTGAACGGCGGCGTAGCTCATGCTGATATGACATATATCATCCGTGACCATGATGCCGGTCTCTTCGAACAGAAGAAAGAACTCATGAGAGCCGCGGCTGAATATATCAACTGCAAATACGGCAACGTGCTCACACTGGAGATCACCGACGCATACCGCAACATGAAAGAGCTGGTTGAGCCTCACATGTATCTGATCGATGATGCTAAGGCTGCTTTCGAAGCATGCGGAATCGAGCCGAGAGTGATCCCGATCCGCGGAGGTACAGACGGAGCAGTCCTGTCATATAAGGGACTCCCTTGTCCTAACCTCTCGACAGGCGGACTCAATTTCCACAGCAATCAGGAATACATTCCTGTACAGTCTCTCGAGAAGATGACAGACGTGCTGGTGGAGATCGCCCGCGTAAAATAAACCCTTGCAATATAAGAGCAGCAGGATAATGACCGGACCGGTCATTTCCCGCTGCTTTTCTGTTTCCGCTGAACACCCGGACGGACTCCGGTGTTTGTTATTATGATTTTCTGAGCTTAGAGCCGATAGCCTTAAGGATGCATGCACCCAGTATGACAAGGCCCATAGCTGCTTTGCCCGGTATGGTCTTCATCGGCGAAGCTAGATACCCCAGCATCGGAACGCTCAGAACCTTCTTGCCGAGTATACTGCTGTATGTTGCCGGATCAGGATCGTCCTGCTCATTGGCGTCACCCGTGGTGACAACCTCGCCTCCCGCGATATTGTTTTCGACCACCCTTCGTGTCACAGGAGTCTCTCCGTCCTCAGAGGAGGTAAAGACTATAATATCTCCCGGCGACAAGGTTGAAGGATCGACCTGAGCGGTGTACACCATGCTTCCGGACGGGATCGCCGGCTCCATACTGCCGTTCGTCACCGGATACTGCTCGATTCCGGCGTAATGAGGAACAAACAGCGCGAGACACGCAATGATGGCAGCAATCAGAATCAGCGTGCCGATGAAATTGAGCAATTTGCCAAACGCTCTGCCGCCATGGAATTCCGGTTTGCCGTCTCCCATCGCCCGCGCTTCCTGACGGGCTTTCTTTTTCTCTTCTTCTGTCTGATCCCAGACACCCAGATCATCCTGAGCTGCCGCCTTAGATTCTTTTTTGCCTTTGCCGGCTTTTTCGGCAGCAGCTTTTGCCCGGCGCCCTTCGGTCTTGCTTCCGTAGGCAAAATCCAGATCCTTAGGATCATCCGACGGTTTGATATTCTCGACCGCTTCTCTGTCTGCTTTGCTGTATTCGTTCTTGTGTCTTTCTACTCTGCTCATACTAATCCTTTCCTGATCACATTGCTTCTATCCATTGTGATCAGCTGTCACTCTTCAGCGAGGTCTTCCGGCCCGAAACTTTCAGGCAGCATCTCATCCAGAGTCCACTCCCTGTAGTCATCCGCAGACCTGGCGCATATGATCTTCATTGTATGCGGATCGGCAAAATCTCTCATGACCTGTCTGCATATTCCGCACGGTGTACAGTAGTCATACCTGGCAAGATCCTCCGCTTCGTCTGAATCAGGTCCTCCTACTATCGCAATTGCGATCAGTCTGCGTTCGCCCTGTGCTATGGCATGATGGATCGCATTGCGCTCCGCGCACACTGTGGCTGTGAAAGCAGCGCTCTCGACATTAGCTCCGGTGTATATCCTGCCCGATGAAAACAGCGCGGCAGCTGCTACATTATAATGCGAATACGGCGCAAAAGAGTGCTTAAGTGTATCCATAGCCTGCTCTATCATGCACGCCTTGATCTCTTCGGTCAGCTCTTCCCCGCTTGAAAGCGGAGGCGTAACGACATACGCGAATTCTTCTTTCTTTTTTATTTTGTACATATCAGCCACTAACCTCTTTATGAGCCGTTCAGCACGGCAACATCCGGAATTATCTGTATTGCGCTAAAACTCGAATCTGCGGTTATCCTTGTCAACGATACCCGTTGCAACACTGCAGCTGTAGCCGGATCTTGCAAAATAATTGGCAAGATTCTCGGTGAAATCCTTCATGGCAGCCTTGACTTCATCCAGATTGACTCCGGCAAATCCGTCGATAGGATACAGAACACCGGCTGTCTTCTCTGTCATCTTGCCGACTTCACTCTGTCTCCAGGTCCAGCGGCGTGTTCTGACCTCGTGGCCCGATACATATACGACCTCGCCCGGATCAGGATTGTCGAATTCATCCTCTGCCGCGCCGAACGGTCTGAATGTGTCTTCCGCTGTCGCAGGTCTGACCTCAAGTCCGGTGTCTGCAGCGCCTCTGCCGGTGCCGTCAGGACGGACAAAGGTATATATATCGTGCGCGCCTATCGGAAGCTTGTATTTGAGTGACATTGCATTGCCAAGATCCACTGCAGGATTGATCTCCGGCATCCCCTTGCCCTTGGCGATCCGGTCCATCAGAGCCTCAGCAGCGCATGCGTATCTGTTAGGATTGATTCCCAGCGCGCGGAACGCTTCGCGATACGGTACGACACAAGGGTCATTTTTGGCCTTATTGCCGCTCTCTTCGAAATACTTCCTGACAGCTTCTGCGTTCTCCTCAAGCATCCTGGTAATAGCCGGCACTTCCTTTGAATTATCTATACCTGTGACAGCCACAACCCCTACAACGAAATCCGGAAGCTTGTCGAAAACGTCCTTGCTTACTTCGTAAAACATCTCTGTTCCTCCTTTTCATTCATAGTGATTTTACCCTCTGGCACGGATTTTTCCAATAGTTTGTGGCTAAAAATATGGAATAATACCATATATTGTTGCTTTTACCCCTACGGAAGCTGCCAGAGCGGCAAAAAAACAAAGCGGCCGGGAGATTCCTCTCAGCCGCTGTCTGATAATCAGTTATTCAATTGCCGGTGCTCTTACGCGAGTGCCTCATTGAGTGCTGCAACCAGCGCATCTCCGTCAAGTCCGTGAACCATTGCGGCAGCCTCGATGGACTCTCCCTGGGAAGCAGGGCATCCGATGCACATCATGCCGTTAGCGAAGAATGTGCGGACCAGTTCAGGGTGCTCACTGATAACGTCGCCGATGATCATATCCTTGGTAATCATTTTATATCTCCTTTCGATCCGTGCCCTGCGGCACGAGCTTTTTCATTCCACGGCATATAGTACAACCGTATACATCGCTTGTCAAGAAAAATCCTATTCGTCCGGTAGGAAATATTACAGAGCCGCTTTGATGGCTTCGAGAAACTCATCGAATTCCTCAAATGCCGGATACTGAGGGTAATCTGCTTTGATCTTTTCCGTCGATCTGAAAAGAAAACCGGCTTTGCTTGCTTCTATCATCTCGAGATCGTTATAGCTGTCGCCGGCAGCAATCGTGTCGAAGCCGATCGCCTGCAGACCCCTTACAGTAGTCAGCTTGGAGTGATCGCAGCGCATCTTCATATCGGCTATATATCCTTCCTCATCTATGATGAGCTCATTGCAGAAGATCGTAGGCCAGCCCAGCTGCTCCATCAGGGGCTGAGCAAACTGCGAGAATGTGTCGCTCAGGATGATGACCTGTGTGATGCTGCGGAGTTCATCGAGGAATTCCCTGGCTCCCGGCAGAGGACGGATCTTCGCGATCGTGTTCTGCACGTCTTTGAGCTTGAGGCCATGCTCTCTGAGAATGCCCATTCTCCATTTCATCAGCTTGTCATAATCAGGCTCGTCTCTCGTCGTTCTCCTGAGTTCAGGAATACCGCTCTCCTCACTGAAAGCGATCCAGATCTCCGGATAGATAACACCTTCCATATCAAGACATACTACGTTCATTTTTCACTCCTCTTATATTTTATTATTGATCGTATGATCCTGCCGCCGGCCGGCATCGGTATCATTCGATCGGAAATCCGAAATAGCCTGTGATCTCCTGTCCCTCTTCTGCTGCATACATCGACTGGCTGATCCCATAGCCCGGGGTCCTGTAATTCAGTCTCTCCAGACCGTAATGGATCGCAAGCCTCGCAGCGATCTCTGCGTCGATCTCTGCGGAAATATCCATCAGCACCGGGTTGACCAGAAGTTCCTGCGCAACAATGCGCGGCGGCCTATCCCCCTCGTCACTCAGACTGTTTAGGACTGCGATCGCATCGCCGCCATTGATCACCACCAGTCCGTCTCCATTCAGGCTGCACATTCTGACAGCTTCCATCATTTCATCGCTGAGCGCCACATGGACTGTGTCAGCCAGAAAAGCTTCCCGGTACATATTATATCTTGAGGTATCTGCGCTGACCACGCTGAGTCCCGGATCAAAAGCCTCAAATTCCTTATCTTCTATGAAACCCGGCATACCCTCGGCATCCAGGCCCCACATCATGCCTTCTTCATCATCGTCTTCATCGAACTCTTCGTTATAGAAAAGCATCTCCGGAAACCCTGTTCCTTCACTTACCGTGAAGCCTTCTCTGTACCCGAGTCCCGCATAGAATCCTTCCAGCGATGGCTCCGCAGGAGATACCAGCGATATGCCGCCGTATTCTGTCATGACCAGATCTTTCACATATCCGGTCAGTGCCGCCGCTGATCCGCGGCCTCTGTATTCCGGATCCGTACAGACCGCGTAGGATACATATACCGGCATCCCTGCAAGATCTACAGGCAGTGCCTCCATCTCTTCCTCTTCCGGTTCTTCTGCCTCTTCATCTTCCCAGAACGGATATCCTTCCGGCACGTACAGCCTGCCGCACCGGTACAGTGTCAGCGCTGATATAACATCTCCCTCTTCATTGCAGATGACATAACCATCAATGTTCCCGCTTCTGCCGTTGCAAAACGACAGGTCAGCGCCGAAGTTTTCATAAAATGCATCCACAAATCCCGGCTCGTCTCCGAACACCCTGACCCACAGGCTCCGCAGTCCTTCATACAGTTTCCGCGTATTCACTAATTGTATATCAGATCTGTCCATTATTTTTCAGTCGCGTAATATTTCATCAGCAGGATGTCCGGATGATAGCTCTCCTTGGCTCTCCGAAGACCTTCGATGCCCATGTCCTCCTCACGGTTGAAAGCAACTATATCAGGGAACTGCGCGTGTACCATTCTTGCGAATTCGCGGTTGACCATAGTATAGGCGCCTTCTACACCCGGAAGAGCTTTCTCGAAATGCACATCGAACACCTCGTCATCCAGCTTTGTTCCGGCAGTAAATGCTACCGGCTCGCCATTCTGATAGAGCAGCCCTCCGATGCATCCGAGCGCTTCGTAATTGGAGAACATCTCCTCAATTGCAGTCGCTTCAGCTGCCAGATCCGGATCGTTCTTCTCCTGGTAAAACTCATCGACAAAAGCTCTGGCTTCCTCAATCGATGAGGTTCTGTATTCCTGTCCCTCTGCCGTATCATTGCATGAAGTCACGCACCTGCAGCCGTCCGCGGCTATCCGGTGGAACTCCCACCTGCCGTTTCGTTCAAAATGCTTGATGTGGTTCCTCTTGGATGACAGGTGGCGGCCGGCCAGATCGCAGAGCTTTGCAGCCATATAGATGTAGTCAGCATTATTCCGGTCTTCCGTTATTTCAAATCTGTCACCGTAGAGAGGCATGAACTCCTCAAGTGTTTTGTCCGTCAGTCCTCTGATGCGGAGTTTCTCACCATGCGCGTGTGCTTCTTCAAGCAGCAGTTCGATCGACGGAGACGGATCGCCATCCCCCTTCGGATACGCATAGACATTCCACTGCGGCATTCCAACCAGTAACCTCGGTCCGCAGAACGCGATCAGCGGTCTGTAGGCTTTACGCCATATAAACAGATTGGCAAAACCATAATCAGCCCCGTGACAGCCACTGGCGCATATCTTTTCTTCAATTGCCGCCTTGTCAGACAGTTCAACTTCCTTCCAGTCGATCATAACCCCTCCTGCCTTTTTCATCATATAGATGAAAGTATATCATACGCACCTGCTCAATTTGAATAAGCTCATCAAATAAGCCTCTCCGCTCCGGCATATAAAATGCGCACGGGTATTCCGTGCGCATTCTCTGCTGCAGATGACCGGTTCGGGTCAAAACCTTTCTTTATTCCGCGTCGACTTTGTCGGCGAGCTTCTCTGCAGCTTCTTTGACCTCTTCTACAAACTCTTCAGCTGCGGCGTCTATCTCTTCACCAAGCTGATCAAGTCCTGACTTCGTCTCTTCCAGAGCGGCTTCTGCAACAGTCTTATCCTCCTCTGCTTCCGCCACTACTGCTGAGAATTCTGCCTTCGCGGCTTCGAGTTTCTCATCGAACTTATCCTCAAGAGCCTCCGCCTTTTCCGCAGCCGCCTCCGCCTTGGCTTTGGCTTCCTCGCCTTTAGCGATGATCTTGGCTTCCTTCTCCATCATTCTGGCTTCTCTCTCTTCAGCGATCTCTTCATCCGTCTTCCAGTTGGCCGGATTGAGTTTCCTGACTTCTTCAAGAATGAATCCTGCCATGAAGATGGTGATGGCTGATACCAGCTGTGTGAGCCCGTTCTGCAGAATATATCCGAGTGTTTCACCGAATCCCGGAGACATTCCGTATGAAGAATAGTATTGATTAATACTGATGATCGTGCTTACTACTACCGCCGCGAAATATACAAATACCAAAGCTGCGATAGCATAGCATACGATGGCGACCGGAGATCTTCTGAATTTTTTCATTTTGATTGATCCTTTCATTTATATAGTTACAGTCCGGCTCTTTGACATATGGCTATGGCCGTATGATTCGGATCCGTTCTGTGTTCCCTGACTTCAACACGACTTATTATACACAAATCATTATTGAATTCAAGAGAAACCATTCGATACCAGAACATCCTACCCCCGTCACCTTAAAAGAACCTTAACTGATATTTGATTGTAATTCTGCGGGATTTCCGGGAAGCAGCCAATTGATCCTTCAGACTTAGATCTCATCCAATCCCCATTTCGTCTCTGATAAACAAATGATTCCGGATATTTCTCGGGATATTTTTCATGATATTTTATCTTGAAAGCCTCTTTTTCTTCTTTCCATTTTATGAGCCTTCTGATCAGATATCATCATTGACGTAATTGTTCGGATATCGTATCGCAATTCGTCAACTATGAGGTTATTATCTTAAAACAGCGGTCAAAACGGCACAAAAAACGGGCATCATGTTATCTGATGCCCCTGCATATATGTACAGCAATCACATTTCCAGCCAGATTATCCGCAACGGTTCTACTAAAGATGCCAGTCTACGGTCCCCATTCCATTGTCCTCGAGGAAATAATTGGTCCGGGAGAAATACCTTCCTCCGAAAAAGCCTCTGTATGCCGAGAGCGGGCTCGGGTGCGGTGCCTGGATTATGAGATGGCGCCTCGCCGGGATCTTCCCTGAAGGAGCTTCTCCTGACAGCATCCCCTGCTCTGAAGATGAACGTTCCTGCGCCCGCAGTATGAGATCCCGCTTGGCTCCTGCCTGTGATCCCCAGAGTATGAAGACCATCGGCTGTTCCCGTGACGCAAGCAATTCTATGATCCTGTCCGTGAACTGTTCCCAGCCCTTGCCTCTGTGGGAGCCTGCCTGATGAGCACGTACCGTCAGAACGGTATTGAGGAGGAGTACACCATGCCGGGCCCATGGCACCAGAATCCCGTCCGGGCTCCCGGTCCGGTCATCAGAACGGATCTGTGTGTACTCATGCCCCAGATCATCGGTCAGTTCCTTTAGTATGTTGACTAATGACGGCGGCTGCTGCATGCCATACGGCACACTGAATGATAACCCCTGAGCCTGACCCGGTTCGTGATAAGGATCCTGTCCGAGTATCACAGCTCTGACATCCTCATAGGCTGTCAGTCTCAGCGCATTGTATATGTCTCCGGCAGGTGGATACACCGTACCATTGTTGTACTCATCTCTGAGAAACGCCCTCAGTTCCTGATAGTAAGGCTTGTTCCATTCGTCTGTGAGCAGGCTGTCCCAGTCATTGCCTATTCTGACCATATCTCATCCTTCCTGAAAAAAGCGGGCATTTCTGCCCGCCTTCAATGACATTACTTAGCTAACGTATACTCAGCGCCCTGAGGGTCTGTCAGGGTCATGATCCCCTCGTCATCGATCGAGCCCGTGAGAATCTGATCCTCTCCGTACTTGACCGTAATCGTACCATCCTTGGCTTTCTCCCATGTTCCCTCTGCCTCTTCGCCGAGAAGATTGAGCTCGCAGCTGCCACTCTTCTGAAGCTTGATGGTTCCGACTGCGGTGAGTCCGATACTCTCCGCATCTTCCTCATTCATAACTACATCGCCGGCTGTGACTTTCTGTACGATCCAGAATCCTACCGCCGGATCTGATTTGCTGCATGCGCTGAGCATCATACCCGCAAGCAACAGCGTTATAAGCATAAGCGATAATTTCTTCTTCATTGCATCCCCGTTTCCATATACCATTGTTTTTACAAACCTATGCGCCGATAATACCACGGCCGTCTTCTGTTTTTTTGATAATAATGTGAACAATGCCAGCACATATCATTCCGAGCAGAAGTCCGCATACAACATCCGACGGATAATGCATACCCAGATATAGTCTGGATATTCCGATCAGCACCGCCAGTATGACCAGAATAATGCTCAGCCTGTGCATCATCCGCGGGTCAGCCCCGCTTCCTTTCCATCCCAGACAAGGCACATCCTCGTATGATTTTCGCGAACCGATCTTCACAGGCATCGTTGCCAGGAACATCGCCCATGCAGTACCCATTGAGTTGGCCGAATGTCCGCTCGGAAAAGAAGCGTCCCCGGGCGGAGGCAAAAATGCCGTGACCTCCGGAAATGTGATCCATGGCCTGGTCCTGTTGACCGCCGGCTTGATACACAGATTACAGATCAGGAATGTCATCAGAAGTGACAGCGCGCATATGATGCCCAGCCTGCGGGTCTTTTTGAAAAGTATCAGTATCAGACACAGTGCGATCCAGAAGCATCCGCCATTGCACAGCATCGAGATGAATTTCATAAATGGGGTAAGCCAGTCAGCATTCAGCGCATGCTGTATGCCGATCAGAAGATTCCCGTCAAATTCAATTAAACTATCCATTCATAACCTGCCAAAAAACCGGGGCGCGGTCTGTTCGCGCCCCGTGTGTCCGCATCTTACTGCCTGAGAGGTGTTATTTGCACATGCCCTCAGGGTAATTGACATATACCTTAGGGATCCTGAGGTCGAAGCAGCATGTGATCTCGTAGTTGATGGTGCCGTTGATGGCTGCGAGATCGTCTGCGCTGATCTCCTGATCTCCCTGTTTGCCCATAATGACGACCTCATCGCCGAGCTTGACATCAGGAACTGCGCTGACATCTACCATGCACTGGTCCATGCAGATGTTGCCTACTACAGGGCACTTGACGCCTCCGACAAGAACGCTGATCTTGCCGCTGTTGAGTCTCGAGTAACCGTCAGCATAGCCGAGTCCGATCGTCGCAATCTTGGTCTCTTTTTCTGTTGAAGTGAACTTGCGTCCGTAGCTGACAGATGTGCCGGCAGGTACTGTCTTGAGGTTTACGATCTCGGCTTTGACGGTCATGACCGGCCAGAGATCGAGGACTTTGTCCTTGAGGTATCCGGATGGAGCCAGTCCATAGAGAATGATGCCAGGACGGCATGCGTCGAAGTGGATCTCCGGATAAACCATGATCGAAGCGGAGTTGGCGCAGATCTTCTTAGGATTGTAACCTGCCGCATTGAGCTTATCTATGAACGCCTTATAGTTAGCAATCTGCATTCCGGTATATTCTCTCTGCTCCTCATCAGCTGTCGAGAAGTGAGTAATGACGCCGGCGACGTTGATGCCAGGCAGCTCAGCAAACTTCTTGTACTGTTCTACTGCATAATCGCGTTCTTCCTCGGTGAAAACTCTGAATCCGATCCTGCCCATTCCGGTATCCAGACCGAAGAGGACTCTTACCGGTTCAGCGCCCTGAGCCACGACCGCGTCGCTCAGTGCCTTGACATAGTCATAGTGCATAACGCCCGGGATCAGGTCATACTCGATAACAGTGTCTACACATGCTATCGGTGTCAGACCGAGTACTACGATATTGCCCTCGATGCCGTCTTCGCGGAGGTTGATAGCTTCCTCCAGAGTCGCTACGGCAAAACTGTCCACGCCGTTGTACATGAGGACCTTGGCACACTCGGTAGCGCCATGTCCGTATCCGTTAGCCTTGATGACTCCTATCATCTTAGGGCACTGCATATGGTTCTTGATCTCTTTAACATTGTGGTCAAAAGCCGTCATATCGATCTCAGCCCAGACCTGTCTTAATGTCTCCTTATACATAGCTCGTCTCCTTACAAAAT
>JBGUJM010000057.1:0-3103 GCA_045113935.1 Anaerovoracaceae bacterium | reverse complement strand
TTCAAAGAGCTGCCGACGGCAGCTCTTTTTTTGACACATTCATCAGGAAATATAATGTATACAAAGCTTTTTTCAGCTTTTTTTGGTTGAAATCAAAGGGGTGTTGGGATATAGTATTGGTGGTATGTTGTCGCTTGGCATCTGTTTTACGATGCGGGTGGTAACTCGTGATGAATACCAATATCCAAAATACTTTTATTAGGAGGAAGTAACCAAATGAACAAGCTTGAAAAACTCCTCGAAAAGAAAGAACACCTTTATAAGGGCGGAGGAGAAAAGAGGATCGAGTCACAGCACAAAAAAGGCAAACTGACTGCCCGTGAGAGACTGAACATCCTTTTTGACAAAGACACATTTGTTGAGATGGACACCTTTGTCAAGAACAGATGCCCGTTCTACGGAATGCCTGAGAAGGACATGCCGGGCGACGGCGTCGTAACAGGCTACGGACAGATCGACGGCCGTTTGGTATTTGCGTTTGCGCAGGACTTCACCGTAGGCGGCGGGTCACTGGGTGAGTACCACGGCGAAAAGATCGTAAAAGTACAGGGAATGGCTCTGAAGATGGGAGCGCCGTTCGTGGGTCTGCAGGACTCAGGCGGAGCCAGAATCGAAGAGGGCGTAGCGCCGCTTTCCGGATTCGGTAAGATCTTCCACAACAACACGATTTCTTCAGGTGTTATTCCGCAGATCTCTGTAATCATGGGACCATGCGCAGGCGGCGCTGTTTATTCCCCGGCGATCACAGACTTCATCTTCATGGTCGACCAGACATCACAGATGTTCATTACAGGACCGAACGTAATCAAGACCGTAACCGGCGAGATCGTAACATCAGAACAGCTGGGCGGAGCGAGAACACACAACACCGTCAGCGGCGTAGCGCACTTCATGGGAGCGAACGATGAGGAAACACTGATGCAGGTCAGAGAGCTGCTCACCTATCTGCCTTCCAACAATAAGGAGCTGCCGCCGACATATGCCTGCACGGATGACGTCAACAGACTCATCCCGGAATTCAATACGATCATTCCGGACAATCCGAACAAGGCATACGACATGTACGACATCATCAGAGGCATCGCAGATGACGGCAAGATCTTTGATGTAAACGCAATGTATGCGAAGAACATCATCACCTGCTTCATCAGAATGGGCGGATCCACGGTAGGCGTTATCGCCAACCAGCCGGCAGTCGGTGCAGGATGCCTCGACATCAACGCATCAGACAAGTCCGCAAGATTCGTCAGAAGATGCGACGCATTCAATATTCCGATCCTTACAGTTGAAGACGTTCCGGGATTCCTGCCCGGAACCAACCAGGAATTCGGCGGCATCATCAGACACGGAGCGAAGCTGCTCTACGCTTACTGCGAAGCAACCGTTCCTAAGGTAACAATGATCCTGAGAAAAGCATACGGCGGCGCTTACATCGCAATGTGCAACAAGGAACTGGGATCCGACATGGTACTGGCCTGGCCGTCAGCGCAGATCGCTGTTATGGGAGCTGAGGGCGCAGTAAACATCATGTCTTCTGTCAAGGCTGAGCTCAAGCAGGTCGAGGATGATGATGAACGTGAAGCACTGAGAAAGCAGAGAATCGACGAGTACGAAGAGCTGTTCAACAATCCGTACTACGCAGCAGGCCTCGGTTATGTAGACGACGTCATCGAGCCGGCAACTGCACGTCAGAGAATCATCAGTGCTTTCGACATGCTGAAGACCAAGAAGGAAACACTGCCGCCTAAGAAGCACGGCGACATTCCGCTCTAAGGAGGTGACAGCATGGATACAAGCAACATGACCTTAATGGAGATATTCTCGAATCCGGACGTGATGCATACGCTGTCATTCGGGGAAAAGATGCTTGCCTCCACAATCACGATGATCATGGGACTGGGAATCACATTCACAGTGCTGATCCTGATATGGGTCTTCATCGCGATCATGGGCAAGGCGCTGGGAACCGGCAAGAAACCGGAACCGGCACCTGCCGCGGCAGCACCGGCACCGGTTGAGACAAAGGCCGCTCCGGTTGAGGAAGCATCCGATGATAGCCTGGTAGCAGTCATAGCAGCAGCTATTGCGGCCTATCAGGGAGCAAACGCAAACAACCTGGTTGTAAAGAAGATCACAAGACTTTCAGGCGACAACACACCTTGGGGTGTATCCGGACTGGAAGACAGGCTCGACACCAGAAGAAGATAATCTAAGTGAAAGGAATTAAGAAAATGAAAAAGTACAACATCACTGTAAACGGAACGACATATGCAGTTGAAGTAGAAGATCTGGGCGGAGCGCCTGCACCGGCAGCGGCGGCAGCACCGGCTCCTGCTCCTGCGGCAGCACCGGCTCCTGCTCCTGCAGCGGCACCGGCACCGGCTCCTGCACCAGCAGCAGCTCCGGCAGCAGGCGGCGCAGCAAGCATCACAGCACCGATGCCGGGAACCGTTCTGGACGTCAAGGTTTCAGAAGGCCAGGCAGTCAACGCCGGCGATGTCGTCCTCATCCTCGAAGCGATGAAGATGGAAAACGAGATTTCAGCCCCATCAGCTGGAACAGTAGACAAGATCGTAGCAGCCAAGGGTTCATCCGTAAACTCAGGCGACGTTCTGATCACACTCAAATAATAAAAAGTATTTTGGAATTAAGGATATATAAACAGGGGCGGTTACAGAGTACCGCCTCTGCTTATTTCAAAAACAGCACAGCGACTGCGACTTGTGGCGCGCAGCGGTAAAGCGGAGGAAAAGAATATGTTACTTGCTTTCGATGTAGGAAACACGAACATTGTACTGGGAGTTTTCAAGGATGGTGAGATGATCACCAACTGGAGACTCGAAACAGATAACAGGAAGAGCGCCGATGAATACGGCATGATCATCAACCAGCTCTTCCAGTATGAAAATCTTGATTTTTCAGAGGTCGAGGATGTGATCATCGCGACGGTCGTGCCTTCGATCCTCTACACACTGCAGCATCTCTCTCAGAAGTACTTCAACACGAGAGCGATCGTCATCGGACCGGGGATCAAGACCGGCCTGATCGTCAAATACGATAATCCGAAGCAGGTCGGCGCCGACAGGATCGTCAATGCTGTCGC
>JBGUJM010000056.1:0-17405 GCA_045113935.1 Anaerovoracaceae bacterium | reverse complement strand
AGATATCATGCATGATGATCCTGTCGTCGCCCATGTGGATGATGACCAGGAGGAAGTATCAGATCTGTTCATCCGTTACGGCTATCTGGCAATTCCGGTCGTGGATAATGAATACAGACTTGTCGGTATCGTTACCGTCGATGACGTACTCGACGTCATCGAGGAAGAGGCTACAGAGGATATCGAGCGAATGGGCGGAGTCATCGATACCACTGACAGAGAATATCTCGACCAGTCAGTGTTCCAGCATGTCAAGGCAAGACTGCCGTGGCTGTTCCTGCTGATGTGTTCGTATTTCATCACGGGCGGTATCCTGAGGAGTTTTGAGGATGCCATGTCTGCTGTTATAGAGCTGGTAATATACATGCCTATGCTCATGGGTACAGGAGGCAACTCAGGTTCTCAGTCCTCGACACTGATCATCCGTGGTATGGCGACCGGCGAGATAGAACTGCGCGACTTCCTCAAGGTCATGTGGAAAGAGATCCGGGTCGGTGTAATTGTAGGTGTGTGTCTCAGCATCCTGAATTACTTCAGGATCGTGCATCTTGATCACAATCCGCCGATGGTGGCCATAACGGTCTGCGTCTCGATGATACTCATCGTTATCATTGCAAAACTGATAGGGTCCATGCTTCCGATGATCGCAAAGCGCATAGGAATCGACCCTGCGCTGATGGCGGGCCCGATGATGGCATCCATCACCGATATGATCTCGCTCTGTACATACTTCGTGATGGCCGGGTTGTTCCTGCACATATGACGGATATATGACATCTGATCACAGATGGAGACAGACCCCCGGGCAGTTCGCTGCCCGGGTTTTTACATGTGTGTATGAATTAAAATTCAAAGAAAATAAAAAAAATACTCAAAAGTCCTGTTGCATAAATATACATAAACTGTTATTATCATGCATGGCAAATACAACCATATCTAAGACTGGAAACAATAGGAGATATCAAAATGAAGAAGAAAGCTTTAGTATTAGTACTCGCGTTCGCAATGGTATTCGCTTTTGCGCTCAGTGCGTGCGGCGGCGGTGACAGCGGCAGTGATGAAGGCGAAACACTCAGAGTCGTAACAGAGGCGACATTCGCTCCGTTCGAATTCACTGAAGACGGCGATGACGCGATCGTGGGTTTTGATGTTGATATGATGAATGCGATCGCGGAGGACCAGGGTCTGAAGATCGAGTTCATGAATATGGAATTCGATTCTCTGATCCCGGCGCTTGAATCTGATCAGGGCGATATCATCGCGGCTGGCATGAACAAGCTTGCGGGAGACCGTGCTGAGAAAGTAGATTTCGGCGATACATATTTTGAGAGTGAACTGATGCTCCTCGTCAAGGCAGACAGCGATCTGGCAGGCATCGATGCCGTAACACCGGATATGAAGCTGGCAAGCCAGATCGGAACGACCGGCGGAGAATATGTACAGGCACTCGCAGCTGACGGCAAGATCGCGGAGGGTGTTGTTCTCAATCAGTGGACTGACAGCTACATGCAGCTCCAGAACGGTGATGTTCAGGGCGTTGTAGTAGACAAGCCTGTAGGTGAGGCTTACCTCAATTCACACGGAGATATAGCCAAGTTCGCAGGTGAGCCATTCGGTGAGCACGAAGAATTCGCTTATGCGGTCCAGAAGGGAAATACCGAACTTCTTGAGAAGCTCAACACCGGTCTCGCTAACATGAAAGAGAACGGCACATATGATGAGCTCGTTGAAAAGTGGTTCAGCTAGAGCCAGTCTTAGATCGGAAGATCTGTAAAAATATAAGCGAAAGGGAAAACAGGAAATGGGAGTATATCTTAAAGGATTCCTGATCGCTTGCAAGGGTATACCTACCACAGTCTGGGTCAGTATTGTGGCAATCGTACTGGGAGCAGCCTTAGGTCTGCTCCTTGCCTTGTGTTCACAGACTAAGAGCAAGGTCTTGCGGGTGATCGCAAAAATATATGTAGATGTCGTCAGAGGAACACCTATGCTGGTGCAGGCGCTGATCATGGCCTATGGTGTGCCGCAGCTGCTGCAGTCCATGGGGTCGGATTTCAAGTGGGCTAATCTTGTCATACCGGCTATTATAGTCTGCGGACTCAATTCCGCTGCATATATGTCAGAGGTCATCAGATCCGGAATACAGGCAGTGGATAAGGGACAGATGGAAGCGGCAAGATCTCTCGGAATGAGCCGCGGTATGGCAATGAGACTCATCATTATCCCTCAGGCAATACGCATTATTCTGCCGGCATTCTGCAATGAATTCGTTACACTTATCAAGGAGACATCGGTACTCGGTTATGTAGGAGTAGTCGAGATCCTGCGCCGCGGCCAGCTGTGGAACGCGTCATCTTTCGAGACTTTCCCTGCGTATATAGGAGTTGCGCTTGCATATATGCTCCTCACGATTCCGCTCTCCAAGGCAATCAACGGATATGAGCGCAGGAGAGCAAGAAAGGAGGCGGCGGCATGAGCATGATAGAAGTCAAAGGTCTGACCAAGAGCTTCGGAGATCTTGAGGTTCTCAAGGGTATAGATCAGAACGTTGATGAAGGGGAAGTACTGTGCATAGTCGGTCCGTCAGGATCAGGCAAGTCAACTATGCTGCGCTGCATCAACAGACTTGAGGAGCCTACGAGCGGTGAGATCTACATAGACGGAGAACTGATCACTGAGAAGAATCTCGACAGGATCAGAACTAAAATGGGAATGGTATTCCAGCAGTTCAACCTGTTCCCTCATATGTCCGTACTTGACAATCTGACATGCGGCCCGGTGAACGTCAAGGGCGAGGATAAGGCAGCCGCGGAAGAAAAGGCAAAGAAACTCCTTTCGAGAGTCGGCCTCGCGGAGAAGGCGGATCAGTTCCCGAGGAACCTGTCGGGCGGTCAGCAGCAGAGAGTAGCGATCGCAAGAGCGCTCGCCATGGATCCGGAAGTGATGCTTTTCGACGAGCCGACGAGTGCGCTTGACCCGGAGATGGTCGGAGAAGTACTCGATGTCATGAAATCTCTTGCGAGAGAGGGCATGACGATGATCGTGGTCACTCACGAGATGGGTTTTGCCAAGGAAGTCGGTGACAAAGTCATCTTCATGGACGGCGGATACATCGTGGAGCAGGGAACACCGGAAGAGGTGCTGGGCAATCCTCAGATGGAGAGGACTCAGGATTTCCTCTCGAAAGTACTCATCTGATATGTAATACCGAAAACACTCTGAACCGGCGGAAACGCCGGTTTTTGCGTGGTCCGGCAGGCAGCACGGTATCCGTGCTGCTTTGTCATTTCAACACCTGATATACGGCTGTTTCGCATTCATTAATGTTCATTAATGTTTGTGGAATTGGATTTTGACCATATGTATAATGTGGAATATGTCAAGCAGACTTTACAATCTGCATATTATGACACATGGAAACGCACTCTGAAGACAGAGAGAAAGCTTCAAAATGATAGTATTTAACAATGTAACCAAGAAATATGGTGAAAACGTGGGACTGATCGACGCAACTGTTCACATCAACAGGGGCGATTTTGTATTTCTGGTCGGACCGAGCGGTGCCGGCAAGACCACATTCATCAGATTGATCCTCAAGGAGATCGAGCCGGACAAGGGCAAGATCATTCTTGCGGGCAATGACATCACACATGTCGGCAGGAGGGAGATCCCTGCTATCAGGCAGAAAGTCGGAATGGTATTTCAGGACTTCAGACTTCTGGAGAAGAAGACAGTATACGAGAACGTTGCTTTCGGTATGGAAGTACTGCACAAGAGCAAGAGAGAGATCCGGGAGAGAGTCCCTTATGTTCTTGACCTTGTAGGCATCAAAGACAAGGCAAAACGTTATCCTGACGAACTGTCCGCCGGCGAGCAGCAGAGAGTCGGAATTGCCAGAGCCCTCGTCAACAAGCCGAGAGTACTGATCTGCGATGAGCCGACAGGAAACCTTGACCCTGTCACTGCTATGGAGATCATGGAACTGCTTGAGCAGATCAATATCAGAGGAACAACAGTCCTGATGGTCACTCATGCCAGGGACATAGTAAATAAAATGAACAAGAGAGTAGTAGCTATCGATCACGGCCGCATAGTCCGTGATGAAGAGGGCAGCTACTTCAGCAAGCAGGATAATGAAGCTTCAGGCCTGTACTTCCCGACTGACAGACCTGCGACAGCATCCGATCTGGCTCCGGGCCTGCTGGCCATGGCCAATGAATCCAAAGCCGAGGAAACCGCAGAGCGCATGCGGACCATCTATCTTGATCCTGAAGCGGAAGAGTCAATGGTGCACAAAACACTGACGACCGGTACAGTTGCCGACCCGCTTGGCGATGATATGCTGAGCGCATATCTCGATGGAGGGGAGGATGTATATGAGTAGATTCGGATACAACATCAAACAGTCCTTCTCGCAGATGAACCGTAACAAAGGTATGTATTTTACCTCAACTATGGCGATCACTGCCATGATGCTCATACTGGGTCTGTTCTTCGTCACATTCGTCAATGTCAATCTGGTCACAGCAACCATCGAGAAGGATTACAACGTCATCCAGATATACATGAAGGCTGAAAATACAGCCGAAGTGACTCAGGCTGCAGGAACTTCTCTGGAGGCTATGGACGGAGTCGACCATATAACATATGTATCTAAGGAAGAGGCTCTCAATACGCTCAAGTCCAGATGGGGAGATAACGGATATCTTCTGGAGAATCTCCCGGAGAATCCTCTTCCTGACTCATACAATGTATATGTTGAAGACAAGGATGCGGCCAACGCGGTAGCGGCGGCAGCCCCTTCAATAGCAGGAGTGGACGATGTAGTCTACTATCAGGATACGATCGAAAAACTGGCTAAAGTATCAAAATTCGTAGAGCTCGGGTCGCTGATAACCATGGTTTTCCTGGTAATAGTATCAATAGTGATCGTCGCAAATACAATCAAGCTGACGGTATTCAACAGGGAGAAAGAAATCAGCATCATGAAATACCTCGGCGCGACGGACTGGTTCGTAAGAGCGCCGTTCATATGGGGCGGGATCATAGTAGGAGCTTTCTCAGCTGTGCTGGCTACAGGCCTGACTTATCTGATCTATCAGAAGGTCATAGGCCTGATAGGGACCGACCTGTCAAGGATACTTTCAGTCAACCTTGTATCTGCGGATTATCTCATGAGCAATCTGCTGATCATATTCCTCTGTATCGGTATCAGCGTCGGTACCTGCGGAAGCATCATCTCTGTCAGGAGATTCCTCGACAGATAACAGGCCCGTCCGCTGTGCGCGGATAACGGCAAGGGAACAAAATGGGTAAAAAGACAAGCAAAAAGAGAATAATAATTGTTCTGCTGCTGACACTGGTTCTGTGCGCAGGAGTCTGGACCGGAGCGTATAACAGTACCGGCCTGAGTTCATATGCAGTAACAGAAGAGGAAAAAGAGCAGGCTCAGAAGGAAGCTGATGAAGCTAAGGCAGCGGCTGATGCCAAGAAAAAGGAAGCCAAGGCCGCAGGCAAGAAAGCTGCTGAAGCGACCAAGAATATTGAAGAAGCCGAGAAGAAACTCGTGTCACTGCAGGGTCAGGTGGAACAGACCAAAGCAGATATCCAGGCAACAATAGCCAGGATAGAAGAGACCAAAGTGAAGATGGAACAGAAAGAGGCCGAGATCGAAGAGCAGAATAACGCTCTCAACAACCGCCTGACTGCCATGTACAAGACAGGTACGGCGGGACTGGTGGACGTAGTTCTCAACTCAGAGAGCGTTGAAGATCTCCTCTCCAATGTAGGTATGGTACATAAGATCCTCGAGAGCGATCAGGAACTCCTCAAAAAGCTTCAGAAGGATTACGAAGAGCTTGAGGAGATGAAGCAGTCGCTTGAGAATGACAAAGCTTATCTCGAGCAGAGAGAACTGGATCTTGAGGCTGCCGAAGCGGAGACTGAAGAACTCAAGAAGATCTATCAGGCAGAAGCCGACAAGTATAAAGCTCTGGAGGATCAGCTCGAGGCTGAAGGATACCAGCTCGCCGCGGAGGCTGCTGCCAAGCAGGCAGCCGCGGAGGCTATGATTGTAGAATCCGGCGGAACCGTTGAAAATACACCCGGTGAGTATGCATGGCCGACACAGAGCAACTGGTACATCACCTCCAATTACGGCTGGAGAATATGTCCTTTCCATGGAAGAGAATTCCATAACGGAGTAGATATCGTACTGACGAGCGGGACCAACGGTTCTCCGGTATATGCTATCGCTGACGGCATGGTAACAAGAGCATCCAGATACGGCGGCTACGGCAACTGTATCCAGATCGGTCACGGCGGCGGATACAGCTCTCTTTACGGCCATCTCAGCGGATACAACTGCAGCGCCGGACAGTTCGTTAAAAAAGGTCAGGTCATAGGATATATCGGCAGCACAGGTAACTCAACCGGCCCGCATCTGCACTTCACTGTGTTCAAGGACGGAGCTATCACCAATCCGATGGGGCTGTACTGATAAAGTCATTCTGATCTTCATGATTTTCTTAAAAAATACTGCATAATCTTCGATATTTCGGAGATTATGTAGTATTATTTTATTTGAAAATAAACAAGGGGGTTCCGGCATATGCGGGAACGCGCAGCTGATTCCGGGCAAGTGATACCGGATATCATTCTGAAAATTATAGAATCAAGAGGCATCGGCCCGGATCTGAGAGAGGAATTTTTCTCGCGCCGGCCGAGACTGGCATACGACCCATTCCTTCTTGCCAACATGCAGGAGGGGGTGGATTTGTTGCTATCTGCTGTCGATGAAGGGCGTAAAATAGTCATTTACGGTGATTATGATGTGGACGGGATCACATCCGTTTCACTCCTGATGAAAGTGCTCGGTACGCTGACCGGCAATATTGATTATTACATACCTTCACGGCTCGACGAGGGCTACGGCCTGCACAGAGAATCCATAGACCGCATTGCAGAAAACGGCGGTGAATTTATTGTGACTGTTGACTGCGGCTCGGTATCCGGTGATGAGACTGCATATGCTCACTCGCTGGGAATACAGACACTGGTGACAGATCATCACAATGTATCCGGAGCGCGAGCTGAAGGTCTCATCATCAATCCGAAACTTCCGGAAGACAACTATCCGTTCAAAGGGCTTGCAGGTGTCGGCGTTGCGTATAAACTGGCTCTTGCGGTAGCAAGGAAGAGAGAAGTCCCGAAATCCGTGATGGCGGAGGTGCTTGAGCTGGTCACGATCGGAACTGTTGCAGACATAATGCCGATGCTCGATGAAAACAGGACTATCGTAAAATGCGGTCTCAGAACCATACATCTCGGATGCAGGAACAAGGGCCTCAGACGGCTTGTAGATCTCTCCGGACTGGACTACCGGACACTCAGAACGAGTGATATCTCTTACGGAATTGCTCCTAAGATCAACGCGTCAGGACGGCTTGGAGATGCTTCGGTCGGAGTCAGACTTTTCCTGGCGGATACCGATGAAGAGGCGGATGAATGCTGCCGCATCCTGATCGACGCCAATCAGGAGAGACGGCGGCTGCAGGACGATGCCTATGAAAAAGGCCTCGGCATGCTCGACAGCGAGCTTGCCAAAGGGGATTTTATAACGGTCGAGATCAACGATTCTCATGAGGGTGTGCTTGGTATTGTAGCCGGAAAACTCCGTGAGAAGGTCAACCGCCCGGTGGTAGTCATTTCGCGCAACAATGATATTTACAAAGGGACAGGACGTTCCATCCCGGGAGTGGACCTGTTCAGCATGCTTGACAGATACAGGGATGATTTTATCAGTTTCGGCGGTCACAGTGCCGCATGCGGCTTCACGATATCTGCTGACAAAGCAGATAAACTCCGCAGGGAGCTCAACAGTGATATCGCGGATATGTATGCGGCTGACAGCAGTCTATTTGACTGTGACTACGGTTATGACTCTGAGATCGGGACAGATGATGTGACGCTGGAACTCGCTGACGCTGTTTCGCTCCTTGAGCCATGCGGCAAGGACAATGAGATCCCTGTCTTCGCGATCAGAAATGCTGAGGTGTCCGGATGGAGATTCCTCAAAAACGAATACAAAATGGCCAGATTCTACATCAGCACCGGAAGTGCAGGCGGAGTCGAATGTCTGCTGTTTCATGATGCCGGTGAAGTTTATGATGAGATCGGGCCTGCAGGAAAAGCAGATATTATCGGAACTGCCGAAATCAATACATGGAGAGATGAGCGGCGGGTGCAGATCATCGCGAAACATGTGCTTCCGGCAGGGACGTTGAAGTAGAAAAATACAGGGACAGACAGATCATGGATGAAGAAATCAGGACAGAAATAGAACAGGCGGAAGAAACACAAGCGGAAGATATGCAGACAGAAGAACCGCAGCAGGAGGATCAGCAGCCGGAAGAAAAGAATGCTTCGGGAAAAGTCACGAGACTGCGGGATTTTGCTGCGGGTTTTATGTCATGCATCGCTATCCTGGCAGTTCTTACTTTTGGATTCGGACTCGGCCGCTTTATGACTAAGGGCGACTGGGACTATTATAATAACCTCGATAAGAATTACGGAAAGTATGCCGAAATCATGAAAATGATAGGCGAAGATCCTCTGTCAAAGGAAGTGCCGGAGGTGATCAGTGAGGATATCCTCAAAGAGATAGTGGCAGCTACCGGAGATCCATACGCAGAGTATTTCACAGCTGAAGAATATGCTGAATTTGAAAAGAAATACGTAGGCGGATATGTAGGTATCGGTATAGGCGTTGTCGAAGAGGATGGCAAGATCGTCATCAAAACGGTTTATGACGGCGGACCTGCGTCAAAAGCCGGTCTGCAGGTAGAAGACGTAATTCTGGAGGTAGACGGTGTAATCCCATCTGATCTGAGTGATGCCGTCGCACGGATGACCGGTGAAGAAAATACAGAGGTCACAGTGACAGTCAGCAGAGACGGAGAGCGACGCGACTTCACGATGACCAGAAAGGAAATCGACCTGGAGTCTGTCGTATATACTGTAAGCGAGGAAGATCCGGATGTCGGATATATCAGTATAAGCATTTTCCGTAATGGAACAGATGATGATTTTAAGGATGCCGTCAAGGCTCTTAAGAAGAAAGGATGTGACAAATTCATTCTGGATCTGAGAGATAACGGAGGCGGGCTCACAGATGTCAGCATCGAGATAGCTGACTATCTGCTCCCTGCGTGCGTCATTATGACTGATGTCACCAAGAGCGGGTCTGAGACTGTATATAACTCAGATGATAGTTCCGCGGACCTCGACATGGTGGTTCTGGTGAACGAAAATACAGCCAGTGCTTCGGAGATACTCACCGGAGCTATCAAGGAAAACAATGCGGGCACTATCATAGGATCAAAGACCTTCGGCAAGGGAGTGACTCAGATGTCAAAAAGATTCAGTGATGGATCGGCCGTCAAGCTGACAGTAAGTGAATACCTGACCCCTAAGGGCAATCATGTCAATGAGAATGGCATTACACCTGACATCGAAGCGACAGACGAGGATATCATCGACAAAGCACTGGAAGAACTGAATAAATGATGCATCTGTACTATACACATCACTATATATGCGGAAACGGCAGCAGCCACAGGCTGCTTGCGGAGGCGATAGCAGCATATCTAGATATTGCTGTTGGTCACGCGGAAAGCCTTGTCAGTACAATGCAGAGGGCTCCTCTTGCGGGAAATACGGATATCCCGGGAGATAACGGTAAACCATATATACCGGGGTTCGCTCCTTTCTCCATATCACACAGCAGCAAAACATGGGCGGTCCTGATACTGGACAGCAGTGCGGACGGGGATGAATGCGGGCTGGACATACAGTATACGCGCCGGGCAGATACAGACGGGATCGCAAAGAGATTTTACGCGCCGGAGGACGCAGGCAGGATCGTATCTCTTCCTGACGGAAATGGCAGAGACAGAGAATTCTTCCGCCTCTGGACCAGACGTGAGGCGCTCGTCAAGGCTATAGGTACTTCGGCAGCGGATAGACAGATGCCATCTGTACTCGGAGATGAAGTCTTCTATAACGGAAGACACTATATAATTAATGACATACAGATCCCGGACGGATCTGAACTGCTTGCAGCGATCTGTGTCAGCACGAGTAACTTCAGTCATGACCGGCAGGCTGTGCGGATGCACAGTTTAGAGGGGAATCAGTAACACATTTATTATGAGCAGAAAACAAAAAGATGCTGTTTCGCAGTCCGCAAAGGAGTCTGCCATGGAAACAGCGGCAAAATATCTTGCTTCAAGGATGCGGACCATATCTGAGGTCGAGAAACATCTGCAGGCAAGAGGCTATGATTCGGAAGAGATAACCGGGACGGTCAATGATCTGATCGGCATGAGATATCTTGATGATTATCAGTACGCGCTGAGATATTACGAATATAACAGGGAAAAACACCGCGGATCCGCCAGAGCGGCGAGAGAACTCGCAGAGAAGGGTGTGGATGCGGAAACGATCAGATATGCCCGCGAGGATTTCCTCTACTCCGGTCACGTGGATGAATATACCGATGCGCTGGAAGTCGCGGAAAAGGAGATCGGGCTCATGACACGGGACAGACTGACCCGGTCTGATGAAGATGAGAAATCCGTAACCGTGGTTGACGACAGGCTGGCAGCGAAGATCGCGCGAAAGCTGGACGGCAAAGGGTTTGACCGGAGCGATATATTCAGAGTTCTGGATGAGCTCCGCAGAAAATACTGACAGAAGCCGACGGACTGAGGGGCAGGATGACAATTAACGAAGAAAGACACGCGAGAACAATAAAACTGATCGGGGAGAACGGCCTTGCGAGACTGAGAGCCTCTAAAGTGATCATCATAGGCGTCGGCGGCGTCGGTTCATATGCTGCGGAAGCCTGTGTGAGAGCGGGAATCGGACATCTGACGTTCATGGATGGTGACAGTGCTGCTCCGAGCAATCTCAACAGGCAGCTTGTTGCCCTGACCTCGACACTTGGCAGGAACAAAGCGGAAGTGATGGCTGAGCGGGCTGCGGATATCGATCCGGAGACGGAGATCACAGCGATCCCGAGGTTTTACAGAACAGATGACAGCCTCGACCTGACCGCTTATGACTGGATCATCGATGCCATCGACGATGTGGATGCCAAGACGGCTCTTATCTGCAGAGCATCTGAACTGGGGGTCAGCATCATCTCTGCCATGGGAGCTGCAGGCAAGTTCGGCACGGATTTCAAAGTAGCGGATATATCGAAGACCAGTGTCTGCCCGCTTGCGAGGGTGATGAGAAGGCGGCTGCGTGACAGAGGCATCGAACATCTGCCGGTCGTCTATTCGGAGGAAAAACCGGTGCCAAGGGAAGATGTCCTCGGCACACTGAGTTATGTCCCGGGATCCGCGGGACTGACTCTGGCAGGATACGTGATAAAACAGATAGCACTTGGGGGCGGCATGGAGTAAATGCCGGTGAACTGCAAACAGGTAACAACATGAAGATATTCGCGATTGCCGATCTGCACCTTTCACATGGGGAGAATATTGATAAGCCGATGGACAAATTCGGCGATGGCTGGGAGCAGCATGCCGAGAGACTGCAGGCAGAATGGAAGAAGGCTGTCTCGGACGGCGACCTGGTACTGATACCCGGAGACATCTCCTGGGGACTCAGGCTGGAAGAGGCCATGGCTGATTTCGAATGGCTGCATTCCCTTCCGGGGACCAAGATCCTTTCCAAGGGTAATCACGACCTGTGGTGGGGAAGGATCAATTATCTCAACTCTCTGTATGATGATATTGTTTTCCTGCAGAATGACTGCTACGTGCCTGCATGCGGCGGCATAGTCATTACGGCATCCAGAGGCTGGCCATATCCCGGCTCTGACGAGTATACGGAACATGACGAGAAGATCTATGCCAGAGAGATACAGCGGCTCAGGCTGGGACTTGACGCAGCTGTGAAAAAGGCTCCCGGCTCGAAGATACTTGTATGTCTGCATTATCCGCCGAGCGACCTGTCCGGAAGGCATACAGGATTCACCGATGTGCTCGAGGAGTATGGAGTGTGGAAATGCGTATATGGTCATCTGCACGGGCAGATCGCCTTCGGCAGGGGTATCAAGGGCGAGGTCAGAGGTGTCACATATCAGCTGGTGTCTTTCGACTATCTCGGTGCCAGACCAAAACTGATATACGACACGGAAAATATATAGCTTGCTGTTCAGTAATGATAAGGAGAAAAGCTGCTTTATGAGATACGCTTTCATAGTCAATCCTGCATCGGGTCAGGGGAAAAAAGGATGGAACGTCGTTTCTGAGATCGATGCGCTTGTCAAGGGCAATCCGAACAAGGATATCAAACTCTACTATACGAGAGGCGTGAAGGACGCTACATATCTTGCCGGGCTGCTCGCTGACGAGGCGGATATGGCCGGTGAAGACATCGTACTGTTCGCATGCGGCGGAGACGGAACGATCCAGGAAGTCGCAAACGGGATCTACGGACATGAGAACGCGATACTCGGTGTTGTTCCCGTGGGAAGCGGAAATGATCTGGTCAGACAGCTTGGAAGAGACAGAAACAGCCGTGAGCGCTACCGCAGACTTCCTGACCAGCTGGACGGCATGATCACACGCATGGATCTTATCCGGATGTCATGGATCGAAAAAGGTGAAGAAAAGACTTGTATGATCACCAATGGCATCAATATAGGTTTTGACGGAAATACAGCTATCCTGGCACACGACCTGAAGAAACTTCCTCTGGTATCGGGCGCGGGGTCATATCTTCTCGCTGTTGTGGCCAATCTGGCTGCAAAAAAAGGACAGAAGCTCAGGATCACCGCTGACGGAAAGAATTTCCATACCGGCAAGCTGCTGCTTGCTACCGCTGCTAACGGGGGATTCTGCGGAGGTGGCGTACAGAGCTGTCCTAACGCGGATCTGTATGACGGACTGATCGAACTGCTGGCTATCAAGAATCTGTCGAGGAAGAGGTTTATCGCGCTGTTTCCTAAGTACAAGGCAGGGAAGATATTTTCAGTAAAAGGAATAGAAGATATAGCATCATATACTCAGGCTAAGAACATTCTGATAGAGCCTATGATGGGGCCGACTATGAAATTCGTTGGAGACGGCGAGATCTTCGAGACCGGCGCCCTCAGGATCGATGTCGTGCCTAAGGCAATCAGGGTGCTTGTAATATAGAGTAGACCGGAAAATGACAGACAAGAGAAAGAAAAACAAATGGGGCTTCAGGATCACAGTTCTGATGCTGTGTATTCTGACAGCGTTATCAGGACTTACGTATGCTGCAGATGATTCAGAGACAGAAAGTACTGCAGCGGAGGCGGTCGAGTGTAAAAGCGGTGTTCTCGTGACTCCGGTAGGTGATCCTGAGGCAGAGGCGCCCGAGCTCAAAGCTGCCGGCGCGGCTCTGTATTCACTCGATATGGACCGGATGGTCTACGGCAAAAATGTGGACGAGCGCATATCGCCATACAGTACGACAAAACTTCTGACATGCTGGCTTGCGCTTGAGAATCTGTCTCCTGATGACGTTGTGACGGTATCAGAAAAAGCAACACAGGAATACGAGAATGGCACTACCATATGGCTCAAGCCCGGAGAGCAGATCACTGTACGCGATCTGATGTATGGAGCAATGCTGGAGTCCGGAAATGACGCTGCGTATGCTCTGGGAGAAGCAGTATCGGGAAGCGAAGCGGCTTTTGCTGATCTCATGAATGAGACCGTCAAAGAATGGGGCTGCAATGATACTCACTTTGTCAATGCCAACGGATGGAAAAATGACAACCATTATACGACAGCCCGCGATCTTGCTGTCATCACAGCTCATTGTCTCAGGAACGAGGAGCTTCGCGAGATTTCGATAGCCAAAAAGTATACCATCAAAGAGACTAACCTCTCTCCTGCAAGAGAGCTGAAGAATTACTTCCGGCATGTTGCCGGAGATCCGGAAGGGCTTACGGGCGGCAAGACAGGCACCTGGGACGATGATGACTGCGCGGCAGTCGCTTCATTCAAAGGGCAGGGCCTTGAAGAAGTGCTGGTCCTGCTGAGGGATACTGAGGATGGCAGACCGGAAGACATAGTCAAACTCATGGAATTCTCCCATGCTGTTACTCCGGGGTTTGCTGTTCCCGCTGAGGGCAGCATCGTCGAAACTGCATGGATCAGGCATGGAGAGAAGACGCGGGCAGCTCTGACTTCGGACAAGGTCACATACGCTTATCCTAAGGACAATAATGTCGATGA
This sequence comes from Anaerovoracaceae bacterium, assembly GCA_045113935.1. Classification (GTDB taxonomy): domain Bacteria; phylum Bacillota; class Clostridia; order Peptostreptococcales; family Anaerovoracaceae; genus Crickella. The sequence continues at coordinate 3,120 of JBGUJM010000056.1, read as the reverse complement.
GATAACAACAGAGGTAGTTTATGACAAGCTGGAAGCGCCTCTCAGGAAAGGTGATGAAGTCGGAGAGCTTCTGATCTACGCAGATGACAATCTGATAGGCAAGCATAAACTTATCATGGCCGAGGATGTGGATACCGGGTGGCTGCCGTCATACCTGTATATTTCGAACAAGGTAACGAAGATCATTCTGTGCGTGATCGGTGCCCTCATAGCGCTGATCCTTCTGCTCAGGATCATCAATAAGAGCAGACGCAGGAAAAGGGCGGCTCTGAAGAAAAAGTATGCCGACAGCAATGCCGGAATAAGGCAGACAAGACCTGAAGTGAGCAGGGAAGAGTATTCTTCCAGGGTCAGACCCCAGAGCTCAAAAGAGAAAAAAGCAGCCAGAAAAAGACTCAGAGAGAAATACAGAGATAAGCATTGAACCTGCAGCACTTACATTAAGTGCTGCAGATGAGGGGGAAGGCATCATCATGAAGAACTTAGTTCAGAAAATCACGCGTCCGTGCGGAAAGATAACTGACAACATCATCATTGCAGCAATTTTGTCAGTTGTAGTTCTTTCCATAGGCGCGGGCATTACCAGTATAGGATTTGATCTGCTCGGTGTTCAGCAAATTCTTTCAGACTGGCTCGAGAGTGATAACCTGGGTATATTCCTGTCTGATTATCTGTCATTTGCCGGTATCTGGATCGCAGTCTTCCTTTTCGTTGTCATCCCTAAGGGAAACAGGCCAATGCTGAAAGCATGGGGGCATAACAGGAACGGAAACAATATCAAGGGCATCATTGCCGGGATACTTCTGGGATTCGGCACGAATGCGATCTGCGTTCTGATCTCCTGGCTGCGCGGTGATATCAAACTGTCATATTACGGATTTGAGCCTGTAATACTGCTTGCTTTTCTTGGTGCTGTGTTCATTCAATCCGGCGCGGAGGAACTCATTGACCGACTGTATCTGTATCAGAAACTGAGAAGGAGATATCGCAGTCCGCTTGTGGCAATTATCATTAACGCACTGGTGTTTATGTCCCTGCATATACCTAATCCGGGATTCACCGCCACGGCCGCCTGCCAGATAGTCCTCATAGGAATCATATTCTCAGTGCTTGTTTACTACTATGACAGCCTGTGGGTCGCAATGTGGTTCCATGCGGCATGGAATTTTACACAGAACCTCATATTCGGTCTGCCTAACAGCGGCATAGTCTCTGAGTACTCAATATTCAAGCTGGAAGCAGCTACGGCAACCAATGGCCTGTTCTATGATGTAAAATTCGGCGTTGAAGGCAGTATAGGATCATCGATCATCCTGGGAGTTCTCCTTATAGTGCTGATCATCATCAACCGGAGGAAGGGCGAAAAGACAGATATCTGGGAGGCTGCAGAGGAAACCGCAGCTGAAAAACGTGAAGCTGATCAGAGAAGGAAAGAAAAATATCAGTCAAAACATGCCGCATCATAATATAAGACAGGAACCATAATTATGATGCTTGAACTGGTCATTATCCGTATGGTATAATGACCATCGCTGTGGAGAGGTACCCAAGTGGCTGAAGGGTCTGGCTTCGAATACCAGTAGGTCGGTAGCACCGGCGCGGGGGTTCAAATCCCCCTCTCTCCGCCATATGAGAGTCGTTCTTTGAACGGCTCTTTTTTTACTGCAGATTTGACTTTATGTCGGTTGACCGATATAATCATAGCAATAGAAGAGGAGATAACTCAATGATCAATACTCTTTTGCATAATAACTCAATGACGAAATATCGCCTGTCTAAACTCAGCGGAATCCCCTATACTACCATCAACGATATATGCAGTGGCAAGGCTGATATAAAAAAATGCAGTGTTGATAATGTGTATCGTATTGCTAAGGCTCTTGGCGTTACTGTGGAAGAACTGCTGAAACCATACTATATTGACAGACCTGATTTTGAGCTGTTCAAAAGCAATACTTGCCATAGACTTAAAGAGCTGGGTGATATAGATTTTGTTATTGATACACTTGAGAGCAAGATCATAATCAGTTACATGGATAGAAAGTGGTATCCGGAGGCAATGTATCTTCTGGCCATGCTTGACTATATCAGCAGAGAGAATAATATCCCGCTATGTGATGAGTATGATGATATGAGAACCAAAAAGCTGGCTGCAATAGTGTATCCAAGATCAGTCCTGGCGTTATGCGCTGCATCAAAAGATGATTCGGCTAAGGAAGAAGCTGTAAGGTCTTCAATTCCTGAGTTCATGAGACACAATATTGTGGAAAGTGAGGTAAGGAATGTCATCTGATGATCGCATAGTTTTTACAAAAGATAACATAGACACCTATCTTAAAGCGCTTGCGAAAGAATACAGAAAACTTGGAGGCAGGAGGCTCCCTGCAGAGATAGTTCTCATAGGAGGTGCATCGGTACTACTAAACTATGGTTTCAGGGAAATGACAACCGACATCGATGCGTTGATACAGTCCGCTTCCACCATGAAGGAAGCAATCGATCATGTAGGGGATATGTACGGTTTGCCAAGAGGGTGGCTGAATGAAGATTTCAAAAGGACGGCCTCATACACTCCGAAACTTATCCAGCACTCAGAATATTATAAGACGTTTTATGGAGTACTCACGATAAGGTCTGTATCAGGAGAATACCTTGTTGCTATGAAACTTCGTGCAGGAAGGCAGTATAAGAATGATCTGTCCGATATTCTGGGAATATTGGCGGCACATGAACGGCTCAAAAGACCATTGACTATGAATATGATAGATGATGCTATAACAGATCTCTACGGATCATGGGAAGAAATACCGGATAATGCGCAGGAATTCATTGAAAACGTAATGAAGGATGGGGCTTATGACCGAATGCTTTCGGAGATCAGAGAATCTGAAAAGGCGACAAGAACAATCCTGCTCGACTTTGACGATAGCTATCCGGGCAAGACCAATACAGAGAATGTCAATGATATAATAAGCATTCTCAGGAAGAAAAAGGATCTGGAAAACCAGAAAAAATGACTGTTTTGGATGCATTTTGGATACACTGGAAGAGGGACGTCACTCCTTCCTTGATTTTTCAACGTTTCCAGACCTGCTGAAATCTTCAAATCCCCCTCTCTCC
>JBGUJM010000055.1:0-1912 GCA_045113935.1 Anaerovoracaceae bacterium | reverse complement strand
TGAGAACTTTGCAAAAAAGTTACACTAAATGCCTTTAGGGCTTCAAAAACGTCATGATTTCCTCAAGACTCTTGCCGCTCTTCAGGTAAGCATCCATGATGACATCCGCTTCGCGGCGGCGCTTCTGCTCCTGAAGATCCTTGAGCTTCTCAGCAAGTTTATCGTACCGGTCCTGAAGTTTGGACATGTCAGCCATGACCCTGGCAATCTCGGCATCAATTGTTTCAGTTGATCTCTTCCTCGCCATCGTCCGGCACCTCCTTGTTCATGAGAGACTGGCTTGACGCCAGGAGTTTGCTGATCTCTTCCGCACTGCTGAGGACACTGTCTGTATCCAGCCCGAAAGAACTCAGGATGATCTTCTGGGTCTTTGTGACCGCATGATCGAGCTTGTACGTACCTCCGTTGCGGCGGACCATCTCGATCTTTTCGAGTTCACGGATCGCCGCCGGGACAGTCATATATTTCTGTCTGGCTTCCATCCGCAGCATCTGTTCCTTCAGAAGGTTGTAGATCCGGTTGCGGACGATCAAAGCCACAAATTCGATAAAGATCTTTGCTGACATACTCTGTGATGACTGGACTCGTTCGCTTTTCGAACCAATGAAAGTCTTATCCGCTCGAAAGAGTTTCTCTGAAATGTCCCTTCCCTTGTACTGGATCAGTGCCTGGGAAGCCGTCATCTTCTCTGAGGTGATGATACAGAAGTATCCGCAGAGCTGCAGTTCACGCTCGATGACATCAGTCCGTTCGTCAGCACCACGGAAGATCCCCTTCCTGTCATAGTGAAGATGGAAGTAATCCTGGTAGGTCTTTCCGAACTTGTTGTCCTTTCCGATGTGCTTGTCCATGAACTGGCGGAATTTCTCGATCCGCTGTTCTAAATGCTCACGCTCGGCCGCCTGTTTGGAAGGATTGTAGTAGATATGGAAATATCTGTCTTTTTCGTCATCCTCATAGAGCCTTGACGAGACTGTAGTACCATAAACCTTATAGGAACGGATCGCTGCTTCCCGCTTTGTCTCAAAAGTCCCCTGATTTTCCAGCACCAGGGAGGATACCAGAGGCCTGCATCCCTTGCACATGATGATGAATGTGTACCCATTCGCATCGATATACCTGATGTTTTCCTTGCTGAAATATCCGCGGTCCAGGATGAAACCAATCTTCTTGTACCCGTATTCGATAACTTTATCGACCATGAAGGTGAATTGAGAGACATCAGTTATGGATCCCGGATACTCTTCATAGAAGAGGGGAACACGGTTCGTCTTGTCCATTGCGATCGACAGGTTGAACACGGGAAGACCTTTATCGTCTTTGGCTTTACCGAACTCAACGATATCTATGTCGCCTGCGTCACTGTTCTTGTTAGTGGAATCGTAGGAAATATAGATCCTGCTCTTATGATCCCTGCCTTTGTTCCAGTCATCCAGGAAGCTGATACACTGGTCTTTCGTGATCGACTGCAGGAGCCGGCAGACCTTGGAGTCGCTGTAGATTTTCATCTTCTCTGAAAAGAGAGGATGGGTAAATGCAAAATCCGGATAATACTGACCGGCGTTCTCTTCTTCGACAACCAGATAGGCAACAAGGTCAAGGATGAGTCCGGTGTCATCTCCGAACCTCTTTGTGAGCATCGGACGCAGTTTGTATTCATCGATGACTTTCTGGATGATGATACAGGAGCCGATCTTCAGGCAGCAGCTCCTGTAGGCAAAGGGAAGTTCCTCCGGGATCTCAGCATCAGGGAAGTATATCTGGAACCTCTCATTAGGAAACATAAGTGTCGGATCCTCAGAGGACATCTTGCCCACAATTGTCCTTTGGGGCACCGCATATTTCTTATCCTGATTGTATTCGCTTCCATACTGATACAGGATATAGGTTGCGCCGCCCTTCTTCTTGGTGA
>JBGUJM010000054.1:0-15240 GCA_045113935.1 Anaerovoracaceae bacterium | reverse complement strand
GATCAAGAACACGACCAAGGGACTCGAGGTCAACCGCAAGGGAGGCATCGTAGTCAACGAGGACGGACTGACATCACGCGAAGGCGTCTATGCCGGCGGCGACGCAGTCACAGGAGCAGCTACAGTCATCTCGGCAATGGGCGCCGGCAAACTCGCTGCCGCATCCATCGACGAATATCTCAGCGGAAAATAGGAGACAGGGGGAGACAGGGGACGGTTCTCTGTCTCCTCAGAAGTGACAGCTGAACAGTCAATGTAAATGAAAAAAGAGTCTTGAGAATTATCATCTCGAGACTCTTTTGTTTGCGTTCACAGGCAGATCATTGCAAAAACTATTTTTCATTAATAGACATTGGGGCTATTTGTAATTAATGAATACAAGCCCTATCAGGCATATTGCTATTCCGATAAGCTTATTCCACGGCAGTGATTCATGGTAGAGGAAATATCCGACGAACAGGAGCGCTATTGCCAGGAACGCGCTCTGTACGATGAATCCTGTGCTGACCTGCCAGCCTGCTTTATATGCATAGATCCAGCCCGCCTCCAGTCCGACGATAGAGATTCCGAGAACAAAAGGCGCCCAGTTCAGTTTTCCGAATTCTTTTACAAGATTCCCTCCTGAGCCTATCGTAAAAAACAGGAGCAAGCTAGCCGCCGCACCGACCAGATAAGTTACTATTATAGATGCAAACGGGTCGATATCCTTAGGTACAGATTTTGCGCATATCTGATAGAAGACATTGGATATCACCACCAGCGCAACAGGCCAAATATATGAAAACATAAGATCATTCTCCAATCCTGTCAGATATTATCACAGCTGTATTTGTTTGTCATTTATATGGAGTGATTTTTGAGCGTTCTGTATGTGATGAGCCTATAAGAAAGACACCATTTTCTTTGGAGACAGAGAACCGTCCCCTGTCTCCCCTGTCTCCTAACGGAATTTGTCCAGGATGGTGACTGCCGAAGCGGCGATCAGTAATATGATTCCGGCTATTGTATTCCACAGGATGGTTTCGTGAAGTATCAGCACGGCGAAGATCGGCGCGATGGCCGGTTTGACGAAGAAGGTCATGGAACCGGTGGTTGCGTCGGATTTTTCGATACCTTTGAAATAGAAGAAGTATCCGATGCCTGTTACTACGATACCTGCATATATGATGACCGGCAGGTTTTCAGTAACGCCGGCAGTGACAGGGTGCCCGGTCACCAGTATGACCACCAGAAGAGATAGTGACCCCAGGATAAAACTGACGCAGGTCTGCGTGAATGTGCCGATCCTGCCGATAGACTTTTTGCCCATTACGGAGTAAGCACCGAACGTCGCTGCCGCGAATATCATCAGAAGGAAACCGGCAAGGGTATTTCCTTCCTGCACATCCCACGGACGCAGCATGAAAAATATAGCTGCCAGCCCGATGCCGAAAGCGATCCACTTGTTCTGGTTCATTTTCTCCGGCGTAAAGAGGTGGGCGATGACCATCGCAAACAGCGGGCTTGTACACATAAGCGGTGCTGCGGTCGAGGCATTGCACCGCATCACACCCATCTGATAGGAAACCATACTGATCGTGATACCCATCATCCCCACAAGGAGAAGCCATCCGATATCCTTTGCGCTCGGACGGTAACCGCTGTGCTTTGACTCGATTACAGCAGGCGGCGCCAGAACGATTCCTCCGAGGAGGAATCTGAGAAAAGTCAGCTGGTAGGAATCGAGATTCTTTCCGCCGAGTTTCAGCGCGACCTCCATCGTGGCGAATGCCAGCGCGGAGAGGATGATACAGAGTATTACGGTTTTCCTGTTGCTTTGTTCTTTCATCTGACCGGTGTGATGCTTATCGGGTAATTTATTAAGGGATTACGTACATAGTCTGAGATTCTTATGGCCGCGCCGGGAAGCTTATTGCCCGGCCTGCCGCATACCATTCTATCAGCATAAAAAGTTTAGTCAATCCCGTGCGGGCAATGCCTTCAGCCGGGGTTTCAGCAATTATTCGTCATTGATAAAAAACCACAGAAAACAATGTGAATTTTGTACTAAATGCCAAAATACATTGACATACACAGGCTCGGGTGATAGAGTACAATAAATGCGTAGAAATACTGATTTTTGAAGACTTTCAGGAGTATACAGGATGTTTGTAAGTACATTTGCAGAGCTCATCCTTAGCAGCGGCATCATTATTCTCGGCCTGCTGATACTTATCGGCAGGGAGGATAGTGCTGAATGTTGTGCCGGGGAATAGCAGACGAGACCATGTGAGTGTACAGACATGCTGCTGAAAAGTAACAAGACCTCTGACCGCATCAGCACGGATCAGAGGTTTATTTTATGAAGCGTATCAGAGTGATAACTACGTGACACCTTTGATACAGGAGAGGAGAAAAAAGTGAAGTTAACAGGTGCAGAGATACTGATGGAGTGCCTGCTCGAGCAGGATGTTGACGCGATATTCGGATATCCGGGCGGCACGATCCTCAATGTGTATGATGCTTTGGTCAAGTACAAGGACAGGATTCATCATTACCTGACAGCGCATGAACAGGGTGCTTCGCACGCGGCCGACGGATATGCACGCAGCACAGGAAAAGTCGGAGTTGCATTCTCGACTTCCGGTCCGGGCGCGACCAATCTCACGACAGGAGTCGCGACAGCCTACATGGATTCATCCCCGGTCGTTTTCATCTCGTGCAATGTTGCCGGCAATCTTATCGGAAAGGATTCCTTCCAGGAAGTCGACAGCACGGGAGTCATGCTGCCGATCACCAAGTGCAATTTCCAGGTGACCGATGTAAACAAACTGGCGGGCACTGTGCGCAGAGCTTTTGCCATCGCGAGGAGCGGCAGGCCGGGCCCGGTCTTCATCGACATACTCAAGAATGTTACGGCCGAGTCAGCAGAGTATGAGTTCATTCCGAGGAAAAATCACAAAGAAGCCGGCGTACTCAGGACTCTGTATGAGCGCAAAATGGTAGATTTTACCATTCCTAAGGTCGATGAAGAGGATATCGACAAGCTTGTGGAGATGATCGGAGAGTCGGAGAAACCTATGCTCATCTGCGGCGGCGGAGTCGTCAGAGCCAGAGCGGACGCTGAATTCAACACATTCACCAATCTGATCGATGCGCCTACTGCCATCACGGTAATGGGAGGCGGCGGAATTCCGGGACGCAATCCGCATGTGACAGGAATGATCGGCATGCACGGATCACAGGCATCGAATATCGCGGTCAATGAGTGTGACCTCCTGATCGCTGTCGGATGCAGATTCTCAGACAGAGTCGCCCTTGATCCGGAGTCATTCGCAAAGCAGGCGAAGATCGTCCATATAGATATTGACAGATCGGAGATCAACAAGAATGTCCAGACCGATCATCATATCGTCGGAGATGCGAAGGAAGTCCTCAGGATGCTCAACGAGAGGCTGAAGCAGCAGGAGCATACAGAGTGGAAGAAATACGTTTTCTCCTATCCGACTGAGGCAGTCTATGAGGATGGCGGCGACACTCTCAATCCGAAGCAGCTCTGCAGCACGGTTGCAAAACTGGTAGATCAGGACACGATCGTTGCGACAGATGTCGGACAGCATCAGATGTGGTCGATACAGCATTTCCATTTTGACTATCCGGGACAGCTGCTCACATCCGGCGGATTCGGCACCATGGGCTTCGGACTCGGCGCGGCGATAGGCGCCAAGGTAGGAAACCCTGACAAGATGGTCATACTGACAACCGGCGACGGCAGCTTCAGGATGAACTGCAATGAGCTTGCCACGGTACAGGCTTACGGACTTCCGATCATTATTTTCATCTTCAACAACCGGACCCTCGGAATGGTCCGCCAGTGGCAGAACCTTATATATAAAAAGAATTTCTCTGAGAGTACACTGGACAGAAGCCCTGATTTCGTCAAGCTGGCAGAAGCATACGGACTTCAGGGACGCCGGGTGAACAATCAGAAGGATCTGGCGGAAGCGATCGAAGAGGCTAAGGCAAGCGGCAAAGGCTATGTCATAGACTGCATGATCGATATCGATGAAATGGTTCGCCCGATGGTCGGCGGCGGCAGTCACATCACTGATTTTATGAGGATATAGGAGGGAGACAGCATGGATAAAATGAACGACGTAAAACGTCAGACACTCGCGCTGCTCGTGGACAATGAGCCGGGTGTCCTGTCACAGATCGCCAGACTGTTCTCCCGTAAGGGATATAACATCGAGGCTTTCGCTGCGGGACCGACAGAGAATCCCGGAGTGACACGTATCACGATAGACGTGCTTGCGGACGAGCCGCACACGGAGCTCCTCTGTAACCAGCTCCGCAAACTTTACCCGGTCCACTCGGTAAAAAGGCTCAATACGGAGAACTCGATCTACAGAGAACTGATGCTCATCAAGGTCAGCGCGGAATCAAGCGAGAAGAGGAACGACATCATCCAGCTCGCCAACATCTTCCGGGCACAGATCATAGATGTATCGCTCGAAACACTGACGCTCGGCATCACAGGAGATGCGGAGAAGATGGCAGGACTCGTGAATATCATGGATGAATTCGGGATACTCGAGATAGCCAGAACAGGTGTCGTAGCGATTGAAAGAGGTAAAGCTACAATCAATGATAAATCAAAAGAAAGCGGGGAATTCAGTTATGGTAAAAATGTATTATGAGAAGGATTGCAATCTTGACGCACTGAACGGAAAGACCATCGCCGTCGTAGGATATGGTTCACAGGGACACGCTCACGCGCTCAACCTCAGAGACTCCGGATGCAACGTCATCATCGGACTCCGCAAGGGCGGCAAGTCCTGGCCGGTAGCAGAGAAGGACGGATTCGAAGTCTACACAGTTCCTGAAGCAGTTCAGAAGGCTGACATCATCATGATCCTGATCAACGACGAGGCTCAGGCTGCAATGTATCAGAAGGACATCGCTCCTTATCTGACAGCAGGCAAAGCTATCGCTTTTGCGCACGGATTCAATATCAGATATAAGCAGATCGTACCTCCGGCAGACATCGACGTATTCATGGCAGCTCCTAAGGGACCTGGACACACTGTCCGCAGCCAGTACGTTGCAGGCAAAGGCGTTCCTTGCCTTATCGCTGTAGAGCAGGATGCTACAGGAAAAGCATATGATATCGCTCTTGCTTACATCGCAGGAATCGGCGGAGCCCGCGCAGGCATCCTCGAGACAACTATGGATGAAGAGACTGAGACAGACCTCTTCGGCGAGCAGACAGTACTCTGCGGCGGAGTCGTAGACCTGATGCAGTGCGGATTTGAGGTTCTCGTTGAAGCAGGATACAAGCCTGAGAACGCATACTTCGAATGCATCCACGAGATGAAGCTGATCATCGACCTCATCAACAAGGGCGGAATCGCGGCTATGAACTACTCCATCTCAGATACAGCTGAGTTCGGTGAGTATGTATCCGGACCTCGCGTACTTCCACACGATGAGATCAAGGCGAACATGCGCAAAGTTCTTTCTGACATTCAGGACGGAACATTCGCAGGCAGATGGATCGCAGAGAACAAGAATGGACGTACATTCTTCAACTCCAAGAGAAGCATGCTGGCAAAGCACCAGATGGAAGTCGTAGGAAAGCAGCTCAGAGATGAGATGCTCTGGAAGAACGACTCAGATCTCGACAACGCATCGAATTAATACAGTCGCGTCGGCGAGTTGCAGAAGTTCATGCCCGGACCGGATCAAGACAGCGCCGGAGGGCGGAGCTTTATCGATACACTGCAGCGGCACCCTGCTGTTGCAATGATAATAAGATGCATTTTCGACATGTTGTCTTATCAGTGAAGGGATAATTAAAAATGAATTCTGACCAGATCAAAATTGGCGTTGACCGCGCGCCTAACAGGAGTCTTCTGTATGCGCTCGGTCTCACAGAAGAAGAGATGAACAGGCCGATCATCGGCGTTGTCAGCTCATATAACGAAATAGTGCCGGGGCACATGCATCTCGACAAGATAGCGGAAGCTGTCAAGGCGGGTGTACGCGCTGCCGGAGGCACACCGATACTTTTCCCGGCGATAGCAGTATGTGACGGCATCGCAATGGGGCATATCGGAATGAAGTATTCTCTCGTGACCCGCGATCTCATCGCGGATTCGACAGAGGCTATGGCCATCGCGCACCAGTTCGACGGACTGGTCATGGTACCGAACTGTGACAAGAACGTTCCGGGACTGCTGATGGCTGCAGCACGTATCAATGTTCCTACGATATTCTGCTCCGGCGGACCAATGCTCGCAGGACTTCTTCCTGACGGAAGGCGCACCTGCCTCTCGCACATGTTCGAAGCCGTCGGCGCTTACCACGCAGGGACTATGGACGAGAAAGATGTCCAGACTTATGTTGAGCAGGCATGCCCGTCATGCGGATCCTGCTCGGGCATGTACACAGCTAACTCGATGAACTGCCTGACCGAGGCGATCGGTATGGCTCTCGCGGGAAACGGAACCATCCCGGCTCCGTATTCGGCAAGGATCAGGCTGGCCAAAGCAACAGGCATGAAGATCATGGAGCTCGTTGAGAAGAATATCCGTCCGAGCGATATCATGACACCGGCTGCTTTCCATAATGCGGAGACAGTGGACATGGCTCTCGGATGCTCTACCAATACAATGCTGCATCTTCCTGCTATTGCGCATGAGGCAGGCGTTGCTGTCGATCTGGACATGGTCAACGAGATCAGCGGAAAGACACCTAACCTCTGCCATCTCGCTCCTGCAGGAGATACCTTCATGGAAGATCTCGACGCGGCAGGCGGAGTCTATGCAGTTATCAAAGAGCTCACCAAGGGTGATCTCATCGACACATCGGTCATGACTGTTACAGGCAAGACCATGGGTGAGAATATCGCAGATTCAGTCAACCGCAATACTGATATCATCAGACCGCTTGAAGATCCGTTTATGAAGACAGGCGGCATCGCGGTCCTGAGGGGCAACATCGCTCCGGACGGCTGCGTAGTCAAGCAGTCAGCAGTTCTGCCTGAGATGATGCAGCACGAGGGCCCGGCCCGTGTGTTTGATTCAGAGGATGAGGCGATCAGAGTCATCTATGACGGCGGTATCAAGTCGGGTGACGTAGTCGTTATCAGATACGAAGGCCCTAAGGGCGGCCCGGGAATGAGAGAGATGCTCAACCCGACTTCAGCAATAGCAGGTATGGGTCTTGACGCATCCGTGGCACTGATCACAGACGGAAGATTTTCCGGCGCGACACGCGGCGCGTCGATCGGACATGTCAGCCCTGAAGCAGCATCCGGCGGTAATATCGCTCTGGTGCAGGAAGGCGACATAATAGCGATCGACATTGCCAATCACAGCATCGAGCTCAAAGTTTCTGACGAAGAGCTCGCGAAACGCCGCGCAGCCTGGGTATGCCCGGAACCTAAGATCAAAACGGGATACCTTGCACGCTACGCCAAGCTCGTAAGCTCGGCGGACAAAGGCGCAATACTCGAGTAGAGAGGATAAATATGGAACAGGTTAAAATTTTCGATACCACTCTTCGTGACGGCGAGCAGTCTCCGGGCTGCAGCATGAACCTCAAGGAAAAGATCGAGGTCGCGCGCTGTCTCGAAAAGATGCACGTAGACATCATTGAGGCGGGTTTTGCTATCGCTTCCCCGGGAGACTTTGAGTCGGTCAAAACTATTTCAGAGACCATCAGGGAGTGCACCATCGCCAGCCTCGCGCGTTCGACACCTAAGGATATCGATGTTGCATGGGACGCAGTCAAGGGCGCGGCAGATCCGCGCATCCATGTTTTTATCGCGACTTCTCCGCTGCACATGGAGTACAAGCTCCGTATGAAACCTGAGCAGGTGCTCGAGCAGGCAGGCAAAATGGTCGCTTACGCGAAGAAATACTGCTCCAACATCGAGTTTTCGGCTGAGGACGCGACACGGAGCGAACCGGAATTCCTCAGGAAGGTTGTCGGCATAGCTATCGCTAACGGAGCGACTACCATCAATCTTCCGGATACTGTCGGATATACGACTCCATCCGAAATGAGAGAACTGATCGAGGATATCAGAGGCAATGTGAAAGGCGCTGAGAAAGTCATTTTCTCCGTACACTGCCACAATGACCTCGGAATGGCTACCGCCAACGCTCTTGCGGGAGTGCTCGGAGGCGCAAGACAGGTCGAGTGCACGATCAACGGGCTCGGCGAGAGAGCAGGAAACACATCTCTTGAAGAGATCGTAATGGCACTTCGCACCCGTCAGGATGTGACGGAACTCGATACGCGCATCGACGCTACGCAGATCCACCGCGCGAGCCAGACTGTCTACAATATCATCGGACAGACAGCTCCGCTCAACAAGCCGATCGTGGGCAAAAATGCTTTTGCGCATGAATCGGGTATCCATCAGCACGGAGTCCTTGCGAACAAGAAGACCTATGAGATCATGACTCCGGAGTCGGTCGGCATTCATATCAACAATCTGGTGCTCGGCAAGCATTCCGGCAGACATGCAGTCGGAGCGAGACTGGAGGAACTCGGTTTTGTTCTCACCAAGGAAGAGCTCGACAGATGTTTTGAAGAGTTCAAGATCGTATGCGACAAGAAGAAGAACATTACGGATGCCGATCTCGAAGCCATCGTGACGCATAATACCAATCAGGTTTTCGCGGACGACGAGGATGGATACAAGCTCGACTGGTTCCAGCTCTCAACAAGCAATTTCACTACGGCGACCTGCACGGTAAGCCTTGAGAAGGACGGGGAGAAAGCTCAGGATGTAGCTCTCGGAGACGGACCGATCGATGCGGCATACAATGCGATCGACGCGATCGTGAAGCCGTCAGAGCACACTTTCGATATCTTCAACATCCACTCGATTTCCGAGGGCAAGGATACTCTCGGTGATGTAACGGTCAAAGTCAACGCATACGGAAGGACTTTCACCGGACGCGGACTGTCGACGGATATCATGGATGCCAGTATCAATGCGTACCTGAAGGCGCTCAACCGCATGGCGGCTTATGAGAAGAAGAGAGCGGCTTCAGACGGAGCGACTGAAACTTCCCGCATCAAAGCTACCGATGCAGCAGGCGAAGATGCCAGATAGGAGACGTACCATGGGCATGACAATGACACAGAAGATCCTTGCCGCGCACGCGGGACTGCCTGAAGTGCACGCAGGAGATCTGATCGAAGCAAAACTCGACGTAGTGCTCGGCAATGACGTGACTACTCCGGTAGCGATCGGTGTTTTCGAGAAGGCCGGTTTTACCAGAGTCTTCGACAATGAAAAGATCGTCATCGCGCTTGACCACTACACTCCGTGCAAGGACATCAAGTCAGCGGAGTTATGCGTCACAGCGCGTGAATTCGCGAAGAAGCACAACATAACTCATCTCTACGATGTCGGAACTGTCGGTATTGAGCATGCGCTGCTGCCGGAGCAGGGACTCGTAGGGCCGGGAGACTGCATCATCGGAGCGGACTCCCATACATGTACATACGGCGCGCTCGGCGCTTTCTCGACTGGAGTCGGATCGACTGACATGGCAGCCGGTATGGCTTCGGGACTCAACTGGTTCAGAGTGCCGCCGGCAATCAAGGTCGAGCTCAGCGGCAAACTGAAGCCGTATGTATCAGGCAAGGATGTCATCCTGCACCTGATCGGAGAGATCGGCGTGGACGGAGCGCTGTATCAGTCGCTCGAGTTCACAGGCGAAGGCGTTTCCGAACTCAGCATGGATGACAGATTTACCATCTCCAACATGGCCATTGAGGCCGGCGGTAAGAACGGTATCTTCCCGGTCGATGAGAAGACAATGGAATATATCAGAGGCAGATTCGGGCGTGAGCCTGTAGTATATGAAGCTGATGCCGACGCAGAGTACGAGAGAGTCGTTAAGATCGATCTTTCGGCACTCGAGCCGACTGTATCCCTGCCGCATCTTCCGTCCAATACCAGGACCATATCCGAAGCAGCGGGTATGCCGATCCAGCAGGTGATCATCGGATCGTGCACCAACGGACGCATGTCGGATATGAGAATGGCAGCTGAGATCCTCAAGGGACACAAAGTAGCGGCCGGGGTACGATGCATCGTGATCCCCGCGACACAGAAGATCTATCTTGAGTGCATGGAGGAAGGCCTGCTCAGGACTTTCGTGGAAGCGGGATGTGCTGTATCAGCACCGACCTGCGGACCTTGTCTTGGCGGACACATGGGTGTCATGGCGGCAGGAGAGAGAGCCGTAGCGACTACCAACAGGAATTTTGTCGGCCGCATGGGACACACGGAAAGTGAAGTAATACTCGCAAGCCCTGCTGTGGCCGCGGCTTCCGCGATAGCGGGATGCGTTGCTGATCCGCGTCAGGTATAAGGAGGTGGCATCATGAGAGGAAAAGTATGGAAATACGGTGATCACATCGACACTGATGTCATCATCCCTGCAAGATATCTTAACGATCCTGACCCGGCTGCACTGGCAAGTCACTGTATGGTCGACATAGATGAAGGATTTGCCGGAGGCGTAAAGGCCGGAGATATCATGGTCGGCGGCTGGAACTTCGGATGCGGATCGTCGAGAGAGCACGCGCCTGTAGCGATACAGGCAAGCGGGATCTCATGCGTGATAGCCGCAAGTTTTGCCCGCATATTCTACAGAAACTCGATCAACATCGGATTCCCGATCCTCGAATGCCCGGAAGCTTCCGAGGCAATCAAGGCAGGGGACATTGTCAATGTTGATACCAAAACGGGCGTGATCACTGATGAGACTACAGGGGAAACCTTCCAGGCGAAGCCTTTCCCGGCTTTCATCGAGCAGATCATCGAATCCGGCGGACTTCTGTCCTACCTCAAAGAGAAGCAGAACTAAAAAAGAAAATCAGATGCGGGGACTGTATCGGCGCTGAAAATGCCGGTCCCCGCGTCCGTGCATTGCATCCGCGTTCGCTCTGCGAAAGCGGAAACCGCAGGAAATCGCAAGCGTTAACTGACTTAGGAGAGGTTCAAAAATGAAGTATAATATCGCGCTGGTACCGGGCGACGGGATCGGCCCTGAAATAGTAGGTGCGGCTGTTGATGCCCTGAAGATCGTTGCTGATAAGTTCGGTCACGAATTTGAGTTCAAAACCTACCTGGCGGGAGGCGCGGCTCTCGATGAATTCGGGATCCCTCTGCCTCAGGAGACAGTAGACGGCTGTCTCGCATCAGACAGTGTACTGCTCGGCGCAGTCGGCGGACCTAAGTGGGACGGCGTGCCGAATAACATGCGTCCTGAGAAAGCGCTGCTCGGACTGCGCAAGGCGCTTGGCCTCTATACCAATCTGAGACCGGCCGCGATACAGCCGGCACTTGCGGAGGCGTGTGTACTCAGGTCTGATATCGCTGCCAGAGGATTCGACCTGATGATCGTAAGAGAGCTGACGGGCGGGATCTACTTCGGCGAGCGCGGCAGAAATGAGGCCGGTGACGCTGCTTTTGATACCGAAGCCTACAGCGTGATGGAGATCGAGAGAGTCGCAAGGCGCGCTTTCGAGACAGCACGTAAGAGGAAGAGTCATCTCACCAGTGTGGACAAGGCCAATGTACTTGAGACTTCAAGACTCTGGCGCGAGACTGTCCACAGACTCGGAGAGACGGAATACCCGGATGTCAGACTGGATGACATGTACGTGGATAACGCGGCGATGCAGATCATCCGCGATCCGTCCTTCTTCGATGTCGTCGTTACATCCAATATGTTCGGAGATATTCTCTCTGACGAGGCTTCGCAGGTCACCGGATCCATCGGTCTGCTTGCGTCAGCTTCACTCGGGGATACCGCGCGCGGTATGTATGAGCCGATCCACGGATCAGCTCCTGACATCGCGGGCAAGGATCTCGCGAACCCGATCGCGACGATTCTCTCCGCGGCAATGATGCTGAGATATTCATTCGATCTCGCTAAAGAGGCGGATTACATCGAAAAGGCAGTAGCAGACGTGCTCGAAGAAGGCTGGCGTACTGCAGACATCAAGGCTCCGGGACAGGAGGACTGGCTCAGGGGCAGCGAAATGAAAGAAAAGATCCTCGCGAAACTCCGGGGCTGATTATATTATAGTGACGGAAAGTCCTGACTAAAGCGCTAAAAAAAGGGTACAGAACTGCTAATGAATTCTGAATTTCTGTTTTACACAATCAATGATGGCAAAACGATCGAGACCGCGGAAATGACGCGCTCTCTGATTTCGTTTGCTACGGAGTTCGGGCTGGAAGGCAATATCTGGCAGCACTGGCTCACTTATAATCTGATGACGGATGAGAATCCGTTCAGTCTGGCATGCGAAAGACGGCAGATCAGAGAGGATTCGACTCTGATGAAACTGGTGTCTTCGGATATTGCTGTATTCAGGGAATGGATGAGGTCGGAGCCGTCAGAACTGGCAGGAGGGTTCTTTTCAGAATCCGCAGATATGCTCGACCTCATGACGGACTACCGCCTGCCATATGATAACGGTGCTGTGAATGCTGCGGGTATGCATATCATGGATCTCAGCAGCAGACTTGCAGCGGCAGACAGCAGAAAGGAATTCTGCAGTATACTGACCGGCGAGTATGAGAAGTATGGTGCCGGGGTATACAGTCTGTACAGGGCATTCAGAGTAGCAGAAGGAACGTCCGGCGAAAAGGATTCACTTCTGGTGCCGGTTGCTGAGGCAAGTGATGTGACCTTTGATGATCTGATCGGATATGAGAGTCAGAAAGAGACTCTGAGAGCGAACACGGAGGCGTTCGTGAGCGGGCAGCCTGCGAACAACGTTTTGCTCTACGGAGACAGCGGCACGGGCAAGTCGACCAGCATTCACGCGCTGATGCATGATTATTTTGACCGCGGGCTCAGACTGATAGAGATCGGCAAGCAGCACAGAAGCATGCTTCCGCAGATCATGTCTGAGATCAAACGGCGTAACTATAAGTTTATTATCTTCCTGGATGACCTCTCATTCGAAGAAAACGAGAGTGATTACAAGGAACTCAAGGCCATGCTCGAGGGCGCGCTTGAAAAACGTGAGGACAGCGTGCTGATCTACGCAACCTCCAACAGAAGGCACCTGATCCGCGAGACCTGGCGTGACCGCAGCGACATGGAGTATGAGCAGGATGTACACAGGTCGGATACAATGGAAGAAAAGCTCTCACTGGCTGCGAGATTCGGCGTGATGATCTATTATCCGAAGCCGGATCCGGGAGAATACCTCGGAATCGTGAGGTCGCTGGCGGAGAGAAAAGGAATAGAGCTGTCCGGAAAAGACCTGGATGACGCGGCCCGCAAGTGGGAGCTGCGGCACGGAGGCATGTCCGGCAGGACGGCAAGCCAGCTGATCACCTGGCTTGAAGGAATGAAGACAGAATAAAAAGCGGGCCGGAAGGAACGCATATTAATATAGAAATGAGGAAACAGGGTAATGGCAGCAAGCAACAGACTATCACTTGACAGAGTATATCAGGCATCATTCGCGCTCAAGGATGTAGCGAGGAAGACAGATCTGATCTATTCGCCGCATTTCAGCAACGGCAATGAAGTGTATCTCAAGACAGAGAATCTTCAGGTAACAGGAAGCTTCAAGCTGAGAGGAGCTTATTTCAAGATCAGCAGACTGAGTGAGGAAGAGAAGGCGGCAGGCATCATCGCGTGCAGCGCCGGCAACCATGCGCAGGGCGTGGCGCTGGCGTCAACAAGAAGAGGAGCCAAGAGCATCATCTGCATGCCGGACGGCGCGCCGATCAGCAAAGTCGAGGCTACCAAGGCGCTCGGAGCTGAAGTGTGTCTGGTCAAAGGAACTTATGACGACGCTTATACCTATGCGTGCAAGCTGCGTGATGAGACCGGCGCAACATTCATCCACCCGTTCGATGACCCGGATGTCATTGCGGGACAGGGAACGATAGGTCTTGAGATACTTGACCAGCTGCCGGATGTCGACGCGATCGTGGTACCGGTCGGCGGCGGCGGACTCATCTCGGGTGTTGCTTATGCTGTCAAAAAGCTCAAACCGAATATCAAGGTCTATGGTGTTCAGGCCAAGGAAGCCGCCAGCATGGCTGACAGCCTCAAGTATGATGAGCAGGTGACACTGAACACCGTCAGCACTTTTGCCGACGGCATCGCGGTCAAGCATCCGGGCGATCTGACATTCTCACTCATCAAGAAATACGTTGATGATGTTGTTACGGTCACAGAGGACGAGATCGCCGCGGCGATCCTCTCGCTGATCGAAAAGCAGAAGCTGATCGCAGAAGGTGCCGGTGCAGTATCTGTTGCCGCTATCATGTTCGGAAAGATTCCTGTCAAGGACAAAAAGGTCGTTTGCCTGGTGTCCGGCGGAAACATAGATGTGAATATCCTCTCAAGAGTTATCACCAGAGGACTTGTCACCAGCGGCCGCAACGCAACGCTGCAGATCGCTCTGGAAGACAAGCCGGGTCAGCTGGTAGACGTTGCCACGATCATAGCCAGCTGCGGAGCCAATGTGACAGGAGTCCACTACGGACATTCAGATCCTAACACTGCGGTGACAAGCTGCGTACTGACACTTGAGATCGAGACGAGAGACTTCGCTCAGCTTGAAGAGATCCGTCAGACACTCACAGAAAAGGGATTCAAACTCATATAGTTATCAATTTTAAGCGGAAACACAGCTTCGCGCCGTACTGAAAAGGCGCGGCTGTGGATCACGCTTACAAGGAGGCATACAAATGGACTATAACTTCAAAGTAACGAGAACTGATTCGCCTAAGGAAAAGCCGGATCAGACCGCTCTGGGATTCGGAAAGTATTACACGGATCACATGTTCATCATGGATTATGATGAAGGTCAGGGGTGGCACGACGGACGCATTGTCCCATACGGACCGCTTACGATCGATCCTGCAGCCTGCACACTTCACTATGCGCAGATGTCATTCGAAGGAATGAAGGCATACAGGAATCCGAACGGCGGCATCAATCTTTTCCGCCCTGACATGAACGCGAAGCGTCTGCAGAACAGTAACGACCGTCTCTGCATCCCGCGCATCGATGTGGATCTCTACATCGCGGCAGTCAAGGCTGTTGTCAATGAGGACAGAGACTGGGTTCCTTCCGTACCGGGAACTTCACTCTACATCCGTCCGTTCATCATTTCACCGGAACCGAGCATGGCAGTTCACCCGGCTTCGAAGTACTGGTTCATCATCATCCTGAGTCCTGTTGC
>JBGUJM010000053.1:0-3929 GCA_045113935.1 Anaerovoracaceae bacterium | reverse complement strand
TCTTCCCTGATCACGAAATCCCTGTAACCGCCTTCGCCGGGCGGCGCCTGTTTCGGCCGGATACCCGCAAAATTCCCGATGATGTGCTTCCGCTCTATGGATGGAAGAAGCGTCTTTGCTTCAGTAAAAAGCTTGTTCATCGTCTCAGATGTGCTGGAAAAATCATCTCTCTCATCGATATATTCCGCGCTCGGACCGATGATGAGATTCCCGTCTATGGTCGGTGTGAGATGGACGCCAAGACCTCCGATCCCCGGCTTCGGAGCAGGATAAACAGGTACTGTCAGCAGCTTATCCGCTACTTTGTCAAGGATAAAGTATTCTCCGCGGCACGGGTATAGTTTATAGCCCTCTGCGCCTGCCATAGCGGCGATCCTGTCGCTCTGAAGTCCCGCGCAGTTGATCAGCATTCCGGATCTGTATTCCGCGCCATCTGCTGTCGTGACCCTGAATCCTTCCCCGGTACGCTCGATTCCTGTAACCTCGCTGTTGAACCGGAATGCAACACCATTCTCAGCTGCATTTTCCGCAAGTGCGATACAGTAAGTGAAAGGATCGAAAATGGCTGTCTCAGGTGACATCATCCCTCCTATGCCGCCGACGCCCGGAACGATCTCCTTCAGTTCGTCTCCGTCGATCAGCCGCAGTCCTTCACACCCGTTCTTTTCTCCCTGCGCAATGATATCTCTGAGGATCTGAAGGTCTTCCTCATCGAACGCGACAAGGACTTTGCCTGTCTTCCTGTAAGGTATGTCCAGCTCAGAGCAAATCTTCTCGAATCCTCTGTTTCCTTCCACACAGAGCCTGGCCATGAGGCTGCCCGGCCTGTTGTTGAACCCCGCGTGAACAACAGCGGAATTCCTGCCGCTGTTCCCTGCGGCCACATCGCATTCTTTTTCCAGAACGGTTACCCGGAGCCTGTACCGCGACAACTCCCGCGCTACAGCGCATCCTATGCCGCCCGCGCCGATAACAATAATATCGTTCATCTCTCTGTCTTCCATCTTTTACCTCAGGAATCTCCTTATCCTGCTTTCATCTGCTCCCGGCATGATCTGCCTGAAGTGCTCGAATACTCTCTCGAAAGATTCCTCAGGAGATCTTTCATATACTCTCTCTGTGAAGGTTTTCCCCATGAAATGCTCAGGGGTGGAGTATTCCGCGACACCCCAGCCGTATTCATTGCCGTTCTTATCTATCATATATCTGAAATCGCTGATAAGAACATATCCCTGTGCCTGCAGACGGTTGATCATGGTGTCAAAACCCTTGTTGCCGCCTTTGCGGTAGTTGCCAAGATGCTTCAGGCGCTTTGACAGAACCGGCGCGTTGCGGTCGATCAGGTCATACAGCATCTTATCGCCATGGAATACCAGTCCGTCATCAAACCGCGCATCGAAATCATAGCCGTCACGCCTGTAGGTGGCAAAATCCGGGAACCATTCAGCGCTGATATACGCGGCTTTCTTTTCAAAGAACTTGCCGTAAGCACAGCCAAGCTCATTGATCACCGGTCCCTTCCATTCCCATGGTCCGTCATTTCCGGAGAACCATATGTACGGATCCACATGTTCTTCTATGGAGAATCCTGCCAGTGAATTCTCGAAGAACGGCAAAAAGCCCAGTTCCGTGACTGCATTCTCAAGATCTTCTATTGTTCTTATATAGATATCGTGGATCGTCATTTTTTATCATAAAGCAAGGCCGGTGATCTGATTGACTTATGTACATAATATCACATTTTATGGCGCCATAACTGACAGCCCTGAGAACTATAGCCCGCATCCCGCCATATAATGCAAAAATGGACCGGCAAACGCCGGTCCTAAGCTGCTATATTTCTTTCTTTTCGCACCTTCCGCAATCACTGCAGCCGTTACAGATGAGTTTCATCGCGCATTCTCTGCAGTTATCACAGTAGTGCTTCACGTACAGCCTGTCTTCAGGTACAGGCAGACCCCAGCTGTCGACAAGATCAAATACCATAGGCTTGCCCTGGTAATTCATGCCGGACTTCAGTGCCTGGCTTGTCTGCAGACGTTTGCCGTTAAGAGTGTACTGCTTCCCGTCCTTGATAAAAATGGTACCGGTCTCCATGAAGCAGAATGTTATGTCTCTGGACTCGCACTCTTCCCTCAGTGACTTGACCCAGTCAAAATTACAGGGTCTTCTTCCACCGTAGTTCTCCCCTCCGCACACTACCTGCTCTATCTGTCCGCTGTCAAGATACCTGCCGAGCCGCACCAGCCCAAGGATCGGCGCAACATAGACACCTTTATGCCTGAATGGAAGCTCCAGCAGGATCGGCAGCCGCTCGTCGGCTCTTTTCTGGTTTTCAACAGTCACATTCAGAAAGATGTTGTCCCATCCGTCTCCCCAGTCTCCCGGAAGGCACTCAGCGATCCTTTCCGGTCTTTTTGTCACCAGAATAAAGATCACATCGCTTCTCATGCGCATGATATCCCATGCCTGGCCGCGCCACTCGTCTGCCTCCCTGAGGAAGAAATCCGATGTCATGCAGACACTTATTTTTTCACCGCTCTGTATCTTGTATCTTCCTTTTCTGTCCTTAGCCAGCGGATATCTGGCGTTTGAGGTCAGGTAGATCTCAGCGCCGTTCTTATCCCTCATGTCATCAAGGAAGTACATATAACAGTTCTCACAGCCTTCGCTGCATTTGACACATCCGTGCCATGGATTCCATATATCGTGCATCTTTCCTATGCCTGATTGAGTCCAATTGTCTTACAGAGCAGCCTGAACAGCGCTCTTTACATCATTCATATCGACAGTAGGCTCAAATCTTGCGATGACTTTGCCTTCACGGTCGATCAGGAATTTGGTGAAGTTCCATCCGATGTATGTCTTGTCTCCATACTTCTTGTTGTTGGCAGCTGCAAACTTGTTGAGCGCAGCGTTCTTGAGGCCTTTGCCAAAACCTTCGAAAGGCTTCTCCGTTGCGAGATACGCGAACAGCGGATCAGCTGTCTCACCGTTGACATCTATCTTGGCAAACTGAGGGAATTCTGTTCCGAACTTGACAGTGCAGAATTCATGGATCTCATCATCGGATTCCGGCGCCTGGTTCGCGAACTGATTGCATGGGAAGTCCAGGATCTCAAATCCCTGATCTCTCATCTCTTTATACATAGCCTCCAGCGGATCATAGTGCGGAGTGAATCCGCAGCCTGTTGCTGTGTTAACGATCAGGAGCACCTTGCCCTCATAATCCTTGAGACTCACATCATTACCCATTCTGTCTTTGACCGTAAAATCGTAAACTGTTTTCATTTCTGTTCTCCTTCCTCTAATCCTTTATTCCTTGTTATGATTCATCTGACTTTCCAGTAATTCATACAGGAGATCATACAGTTCTTTTGCTTTTTCGATTGGCAGATCGATACAGCTGCCCACCTTCTCAGGTATTTCTTTTGCCTTTTCCTGCAGATCCCTGCCCTCCGGGGTGAGGGTTATGATCACTACGCGGTCATCATCCCTGCTGCGGTTCCTCTCTATGTACCCTGCCTGCTCCATTTTCTTGAGCATTGGGGAGAGTGTACCGTTGTCCAGCATCAGCCTGCTGCCGATCCCACTGACGGATATCCCGTCCTTTTCCCAGAGCACCAGAAATGTGATGTACTGCGTGTACGTCAGCCCCAGAGGCTTGAGCAACGGGGTATAGAGACTCGTCATATTTCTTGCTGCTGCATAGAGCGGAAAGCAAAGCTGGCTGTCCAGTTTCATGATATCGTGATAATCGTATTCCATAAGCCCTCCCAGATATATTTGATGCAAATATGTTGTATCAAATATATTCACCATTGTCAAGCATTTTCGTGATCTTTCGTAAGCGCCTAATAACAGGGTGCCTTGTTCCAGCCTAGAGGCTATGAGAGAATTTAGACCAAATTAGGCTTAGACTTTTTCGA
>JBGUJM010000052.1:0-3667 GCA_045113935.1 Anaerovoracaceae bacterium | reverse complement strand
ATTCTCCGGTGATATATTGATGCCGGATAAGGAAAGGAATCAAAGTAATGGCTTACAGACTCGTATTTGTACAGAGCATCATATGCGAACAAGACTTCCATGTCATCGATTGGGAGAATGATTTTGTGTGCAAATATGAGATGAGAGGGAAAGCCGTGGGGCAGCCTAGCTGACAGCCTCACAGAAATAGATGACGATTTCATATCCGCTTGTCTCATATATGGGATAAGCGGATTTTTTACGGGAGGAATGAAATGCGTACCGGAGCAGCCGGCGGAAGAGCGCCGGCAATCAATCTTAAAAAAACAGGCGAGAATATCACGAGGATGAGGAAGGAAGCAGGGATCTCTGTCAGAGAGCTGCAGATCATGTTCGGATTCACAAATCCGCAGGCGATCTATAGCTGGCAGAGCGGAAAGAGTCTTCCGGCCGTGGATAACCTTATCATCCTTGCTGCGATCCTTGGGACTACCATCGATGAGATCATTTCCACGGAGGAAGATGATCATGAAGATATCGGTGATGTCGAAGAAGGAATAGTGATCTTCACGCAAACAATTTCATAACCACGGTCTCTTAGCTCAATAGGTGGAGCGGCGCCCTGTTAAGGCGAGGGGTGCAGGTTCGATTCCTGCAGAGACCGCCATATGGTCTTCTCGTCTAAAGGATAGGACGTCGGGTTTTCATCCCGGAAATGTCGGGTTCAAGTCCCACGGAGATCACCAATATGTCCCGTTAGTTCAACGGATCAGAACCTCGGTCTTCTAAACCGATAATGAGAGTTCGAGTCTCTCGCGGGATACCATGCTCTGATAGCTCAACGGGAGAGCGCCTGCCTTACAAGCAGGAGGTCGCAGGCTCAACACCTGCTCGGAGCACCAATATGGTCTATTAGTATAACGGCTATTATACCGGCTTGTCAGGCCGAAGATTCGGGTTCGATTCCCGGATAGACCGCCATATACCATATGCCCTGATAGTTCAACGGCGAGAACACCGGTCTCCAAAACCGCAAGATGAGAGTTCGAATCTTTCTCAGGGTGCCAATTCTAAAGGAGAGGAGGACATAAGAATATGTGGAATTCTGAAACATACGGACAGCTGGGTCTCAGCGAGATCCCTGATAAGCTGATGCTTTTCTATGACCGAAATGCTGTATATGGAGAGCCAATGGAACTTACCATAGGTACAGATTCTCAGAACCATGCCTCAGGTACAAAGATCGTTACAGTGATTTCCATGATCTGCAAGGGCCATGGCGGGATATTCTTCTACGAGACAGAGTTCCGCGACCTCATAAAAGTGGTCAAGCAGAAACTCGAAACTGAGACCTATATCAGCCTTGAGACTGCAAAGATGCTTCTGGATGAGTTGGATAAAGACGGATACCGTATTCTCGTAGACAATTGTCCTCTCTCCATCCACATCGATGCAGGAAATGCACCGCAAGGAAAGACCAGAGATCTTATCCAAGGACTTACCGGATGGGTGCATGCGATGGGATATGACTGCGAGGTAAAGCCGGATTCATATTCCGCATCGACTATAGCTGACAGGCTCAGTAAATAACCGGCGGTCATCGTGATCGCCGCTATTGCCCCTTCGTCTAATGGCAGGACATCAGACTTTGATTCTGACGGTGTAGGTTCAAATCCTGCAGGGGCAGCCATTATATACGCACTTAACTCAGCGGTATAGAGTACCCGTCTGATACGCGGGCGGTCCGCAGTTCGAATCTGCGAGTGCGTACCAATAAGGTCCCCTCGTCTAAGGGGTAGGACACCAGACTCTCAATCTGGAAATGCCGGGTTCAAGTCCCGCGGGGATCACCAATTACGTGGTTGGTAGCTCAATGGCAGAGCGCCGGATCGTGGCTCCGGCTGTTGCAGGTTCGATTCCTGTCCTTCCACCCAATTATGAGCACGTATCCGAGTGGCCTAAGGAGGCAGGCTGCAACCCTGTTATTCGCTGGTTCGAATCCAGCCGTGCTCTCCACATATGGTAAAGTAGCTCAGCTGGTAGAGCGTTCGGTTGAAGCCCGAAAGGTCGCTGGTTCGATGCCAGCCTTTACCACCATCAATAATGGGGAGTAACTCAACGGTCAGAGTGGGGTCCTTATAAGGCTCTGGCAGCTCGGTTCAACTCCGGCCTCCCCAACCATGATCAGCCCTGTGACGTGAACTTAACAGTTCGCTTCGCAGGGCATTTTCTGTGCAAAAAATTTTTAAAAAAATTTTGAAAAAGAGGGGTGTCAACCCCGGTTTCTATTGCTCATAAGTGAGAGGACTTAATAAAAACCTCTCGCGAACTTTGAAAAACCGAATACACATTCAATCAGGTACTTTCTCTGAGATATCGGCCAACACCCGTGAGCATGCAGGATCGATACGCCATGACCCCGAAAGGGCGAGCGATCAAGGTCATGGATCCAAAAGGCAGCCAGCAACTGTTTTGTGCGATGACAGTCTCAGAGGACAATGATACTTCCGTCCAGCCACAGACATCGCAATGGGGGCGGCTCCGTAAGATCTGCGGGGAAGGGTAATGCCTTATGAGGGAGCGTAGCTGGCTCCCGCCTGACTGTTTCCCTGCGAACTGGGGTTGTCGAGGACAAATACAGGATCGAAATGATTATAAAGACAACGGCGTGTCAGGGGACACATTTTGCGTCCCCTGCACGCTTTGCCTATATTACATTTTCGACCTGTATCTGCAGCTTTCAGACCGGGGAAACTGTGTATTCGGTTAATGAATGAGACAACGGAGGAAACGAAAATGGCAAAACTCTTTGAGAACAACTACAAGCACAATCCTTATGTGTACGGCATGGTCAATGTGCTCTCAAGCTTCTGCAGAGATTACAACGAGGCGAACCGGGCACTGGAGAAGAATCCGAATGACACAAGGTGCATGATGGTCAGAGCCTACTGCGTAGATTTCGCTAACTGGCTGAGCGAGACCACTGAGATGGATTATGGAACGGTCGGTCAGCTGATTGTAAGGATGATGGAGGTCGGAAATGGCGAGGAATAACTACAGGGACGACGGCATCATCTGGTTCGATGATCAGATAAGCGAGATGGCAGATCTCCTGATCACAGTACAGGGCATCCGCTACATATATATGAAGAAACACGACCGTAGCTGGATCAGCAGGGTCGGTGACGAAGGATTGAGATTCGCTCTTTGGAGCATGACGGAAATACAGCTCAGGATCATTGAGGAGTTGGTGTTCGAAGACAAGACCGTGACGGACATACAGAGAGAAATGGATCTCACGATCACAGAGATCCGCATGGAAATAAGAGATATGAGAAAGGCGCTGCTTACGGCGATGTGAACAGGTGACAGACATGAAGACATTGAAGATAGTAAAGGTTGACGATCCGGAAGCGCTGGATCATATAGCCAGGTGCGAAATATATCAGGCGATCAGCGACTATGAGATCTGGAGAAGGATACTTCTGAAGGACCCTGACGACCGGGAAGCATATCAGATGATGGAGGATTGTGAGGAGTTCATCCTGACAGACCCGAGAGTAGAAAGATGCATAAAAGACCCGATCGAATTCCTTGACATGATCGATGCGAAAGTCGCAAAGGATATCAAAAAGTGGAGGAAAAAATGCAGGCAGCAGATAAATGGAAGAAGCCCTTCAATGTAGAA
>JBGUJM010000051.1:0-3678 GCA_045113935.1 Anaerovoracaceae bacterium | reverse complement strand
AGTCGATGTTCTTCGTCTCCGGGACGTAGTAAGGCGTCCGCAGGATCGCGCGGATATACACATTGTCGCAGCCGAGCTCTCTGGCCTGGATCAGGTAGTCCTTCATGTTCAGGATACCGATGATATTGTCGCTGTCGTCTTCATAGACCGGGATCCTGGAATACTTCAGGCTCATCAGCTCGTCGATGTATTCTGACGGCTCGTCATTGATATCGATTGCAAAAACATCCGTACGCGGCGTCATGATCTCATATGCGAGAATATCATCGAAGGCAAATACGCCTGTGATCATCTTCTTGCCTTCCTCTTTTAATTCCCCGCTTTCCTGCCCGGCTTCCAGCATTTCCACGATATCTTCCTCAGAATATTCGTTATCGTTCAGATCCGCTCTCTGCCGGAACAATTTGAGAAACAGGATCGCCAGCCCTGCGATACAGGCAGTGACCGGCTTCAGGATGGCGGTCAGGACTTTGATGCTGGACGATGTTGTCATGACGACGCCTTCCGCATGCTGCATGGCGATTCTTCTGGGAAGCATCTCGCCAAGGGACATCAGGAAGATCAGAGATACGAACAGCACGATCAGAAATACGACGATCTGTGCTGCGGCTTCTGCTTCCCAGAGCACCGCGAGACGCATATAAAGTGGAATCCCCAGATAGACCATGCACACCATGCAGTAGAGCATGTAGATCAGCACGTTCATGACACGAAGCGACAGTTTGTAGACCGGGGGATTTTCCATGATCGGCAATGCCCGCGCCGCCCGATTGTTTCCGTCATCCGCAAGTTCCCGTATTTTCACTTTATTGGCTTCTGATATGGATTTTCTCGCCGCGGCGAACCATCCGTTGATCAGTATAAGCGCCAGAGCTATAACCACACCCCATAAGGGCAGATACGGCCCTTCTGACATTTTTTATTTCTCCTTTCTGAGCATGAACATCTCAGCCACAGGCTGAGCCATCTTTATCTTAAGAATCTGCTGAGGATGCGGAGCGCTGCATATCGGCTCCCCCTCCTCGTCAGTCATATATTCAAGCTTTTGTGTGAAGTATCCGCCCTTGAGGCCGAACACTTCGATCGTATCTCCGAGATCCATTTTGTTTCTCTGTTCGACCGTGGCGATGCCGCTGGCGGGGTCATAATCCTTCACGATTCCGACGAAACTGTACTCGCGGACATAATCGCTGGTCAGGTACTCCTGATCCTCACCGGTTGGTTTCCGGAAGTAAAAGCCGGTTGTAAACTCACGGTGGCTGGCCTTGCACATTTCACGGGCCCAGTCCGGATCGTACACATACCCTTCCGGATCCTGATAGTACGCGTCGATCGCCATGCGGTACGCCTTGATCACATGCGCGATATAGAAGATGCTCTTCATCCGTCCTTCAATTTTGAAGGAATCGATTCCTGCGCCGATCAGCTCCGGCAGGTGTTCGAGCATACAGAGGTCTTTGCTGTTGAATATGTACGTTCCTCTGTCATCTTCATCCACAGGCCAATACTCGCCAGGACGTTTCTCCTCCTCCAGCCTGTACTTATATCTGCAGGGATGTGCGCAGGCGCCGCGGTTGGCGTCCCGTCCCGTCATGAAGTTGCTCAAAAGGCATCTGCCCGAATAAGAGATGCACATGGCGCCATGGACGAAGGACTCCAGCTGTGTATCCGCCGGCAGTTTCTCTCTGATCTGCCGGATTTCTTCCAGCGTCAGTTCCCTGGCAAGCACAAGGCGCTTCACACCTTGTTTTCTCCAATAGTTGGCTGTCACGTAATTGGTCATATTCGCCTGCGTCGAAAGGTGGATCTCCGCTTCCGGAATCTCCTCGCGCAGCAGCTGCATGACCGCCGGATCCGAAACGATATACGCATCCACAGGGATGTCCCTGATCGTCTTAAGATACTCCTGCAAAGGCAGGATATCCTCATTGTGCGCGTAAACGTTGAGCGCCAGGTGACATCGCACGTTCCGATCATGCGCGTAACGCACCGCCTCACGTATCTGCGCAACTGTCATATTGCCGGCTCCGGCTCGCAGTGAAAACATCTCACCGCCGAAATATACCGCGTCGGCGCCGTATTCTATCGCTATTTTCAGTTTTTCGAAATCGCCGGCAGGCGCCAGCAGTTCGACTCTTTTCATACGATTAGTGACCGGTTCTCAGGTTATGGAACCGTTTTTTTCAATAATACTGATCGACAGTCCGTCACCTATGGGTACGAGGGTCGTATCCGCATAGTCCAGACTGCTGATATACTCTATAAACTCGCGCATTCTCCTGGTAGAGGTCCAGTCTCTGCGTCTGGTGACGTATTCATCGGAAGCCGTCATGCCTTTCAGCAGGACATTGTCACAGATCACGATGCTTTCCCTGCTCATATACGGCATTGCCAGATCCCAGAATTCCCTGTAATGGCTTTTGGCCGCGTCGATAAACAGCAAGTCATAGGGCGCAGCAGGATCAAGTCCTCTAAGCACCGCTGCGGCTTCGCCGCAGATCACCTTGACCTGGTCGGAAAACCCGAGGTTTTCAATATTCGACCGCGCGACTTTGGCTGATTCCTCATCCAGTTCAATGCTGAGCACGCTGCATCCGCAGCAGTCAGCGAACACACACGAAGAATAGCCCACTGCAGTACCGATTTCCAGTACGCGAGCGGGCTGTTTCAGTTTCATGATCACTTTGAGGAGCTTTTCCGTATCTCTACGGATCACAGGAATATTGTGCGTTTCGGCAAATTCCCTCAGCTCCGCAAGGTCTGTGTTCTCGTTAACGTAAAGGTTGTCAATGTACGCTGAAATGATTTCATTCGTAATGTTCATAGTTGCTGGATCTGAAGGTCCGGCCCTATTGTTCCAGATCCTCCTCCGTCCAAGGATGGGCGTTCACATTCTTTGAATGCTCTTCGTTGGTCTTGGCATAATATATGGTTCCGTCAGGACCTGCATAGAAGAACAGGTCATCTGTATCCATGTAATTGAGCACGCCGTCAAGTGCAATGTCCGGCACAGCGCATATAGGTCCCGGAATCCAGCCGGAAACTTTTCTGGCATTATACGGAGAATCCGATTCCAGCTGCGACTGTTTGAGGTCCACTCTGTCTTCGTCGAAGATGTAGCAGACTGTGACATCGCTGCCGAGTGACATATCGCTCTTCAGCCGGTTCATGAAGACGCCTGCAATATGCGAAGCATCTTCCTCCGTAGCGCACCCTTCCTTCGTAACAATGGAAGCCAACGTCAGGAGTTTGTGAATCGACAGATCCGATTTCTCGATCTCGGCCTTCCGTTCCGTCAGAGCTTCATCCATTTCATTCAGTGCCAGTTCCGTGATGCTCTCCAGCGACGGATCCTCATCTGTGATGAAATAGGTATCCGGGAACAGATACCCCTCAAGTGGATGCATGACATCCTCGCCCAACACATCATCTGTCAGGAACCAATACTTGTCGATCAGTTCCTTGACATAATCCTTGCTGTCCCACTTGGCCATGATTTCCTTGCTGGAATATTGGGATACGTCCGCAAGCGCTTCCGCGCACTGGGTCAGCCTGGCGCCTTCTGCGATCCGGAACGAAGTCTTCGAGATATAATTGAAATCTCCTGTATTGATGACATTCATGATCTCCGGAAAACTCATGGACTTGTTCAGGACATAAGTGTTCGCCTGGAGCGTA
>JBGUJM010000050.1:0-25061 GCA_045113935.1 Anaerovoracaceae bacterium | reverse complement strand
CGCGGTACTGATCATCTTCCTGGCTACTTCCGGCGGACTTAAGTCCGTTGCTGTAACAGACGCAGTAAGTGCCGGGATCATGCTTGTTGGTATCATCATCGCTACTCCGCTTGTTATCAAGGCAGGCGGTGGCTGGGACGCTATCATAGCATCCAACCTCGCGCAGAACGCGAATTCAATGAAGATCGGCGGCGGCCAGACCGCGGCTGGATTCCTGGCAGGATATCTGCCGCTCTTCTTCCTCTCGCTCGGCGACCAGAACCTCTATCAGCGTATCGGAGCCGGCGCAGGAAACAAGGATGTAAGAACAGGATTCGTCGGCTGGTTCATCGGACTTCTCGTAATGGTTCCGCTGGTAGCCGTTATCGCATTCAGCGCTAAGGCAATCTTCGGCGAGAACATCGATGCCGGCATGGCATTCATGTCCACAACAACCATCATCCCTGTAGTTGCAGGTGGTCTGCTCCTTGCAGCATCAGCAGCTTTCATCATCACAACAGGCGACTCTTACCTGCTTTCAGGCGCTACCAACATCACATACGATATCTATGTTGACAGGCTCAAGCCTGACGCGACCGACAGACAGAAGTTCGTCTTCACAAGAGTTACTATTGTAGTCATCGGTATCCTCGCGTACATCATCCTGCAGTTCTTCCCGACCATCCTGGCGATCCAGTACTGGTCATATACTGTATACGGCGCAGGTATCACACCGGCTGTAATCGGCGCACTCTGCTGGAAGAAAGTCACAAAGACCGGCGGAATCGCTTCCATGGTAGCCGGCTCACTGCTCACTATCATCTATGAAGCAATGGGACAGCCTCTTGGCATTGCAACAGTACTCATCGCAGTACCTGTAGCTACTATCGTACTTATCGTAGTATCGCTCATGACTCAGAAGCAGAATGAGCAGGCTGCATAACAAGATTATTCTTGTAAAAAAAGGAGATAAAGATATGGCAGACCTTAAATATATAATTTGCGGCAAATTATTCAACGGAAAAGACGAAGAGTTCTATGAGGGATATAAGATCCTCGTAGACGGCAACAAGATCGCAGCAGTAGGCCCGGATATTGAGAAGCCGGAGTCTGCAGAGGTGATCGATCTGTCCGATGCTACCGTAACTCCGGGAATGATAGATGCGCACATGCACATGGATTTCTGGGACTGGCACACCATCAGACAGGAAGTATACGATACTTCCGCTGATGCCAAGACGCTGGCATGCCTCCACACGGCTCAGAAATCTCTTGCCAGAGGCTTCACTACGATCCGTCACATGGGCGGCATCACATCCAATGGCTTCGGCATCCTGGATGTAAAGCGTGCTATCAACGCCGGATATTTCCCGGGGTCACGTATCGTTGCGGCTTCAAGATTTATTTGCGGCGCGGGAAGCCACGGAGATCTCTCACAGGGATTCTCAAAGAATCCGGAGATGGGAGCAATTGCGCAGAGCCTCAGGACCTCTCTCGGAGCAGGCAAAGACTTCATGGTCAATGCCGTAAGAGAAGAGATCAAGTATGGTTCAGATTTTGTCAAGATCATGGCAACCGGCGGATTCTTCACTCCTAACGACAATCCAATGCAGACGCAGCTGAATGACGAAGAGCTCGAAGCGATCATCCGCACAGCGCATGAGTGGGGAAGGACTGTAACAGCACATGTTTACAGCGTACCGCATATGCAGAAGCTGCTCGGCTACGGTATCGACGGAATGGAGCATTGCTCTCTTATGGACGAAGAGACTGCAGACATGATCGCGGATGCCGGAGCATATGTAGTGCCTACATTCTGCCCGTATGAAGAGGCGATCCACTATGATCCTGTTGCGCTGATGGACAAGCAGCCTGAATTCCGCGCGAAGCTGGAGCTGTACAAGGATGTTCTTCAGGCAGGAAGGGAAGTGATCAAGAAGGCAAAGCATGTCAAGCTTGGTTACGGCACCGACTTTGTTGCCAACCACATGAACTATGACAGCGGCTATGAATATAAAGCATGGTTCGAGTCTGACATGGGAGTATTCAGAACACTCAAGGCAGCAACAAGTGTCAACGCTGAGATCTGCCAGATGGAGGATAAGATCGGAACCATCGAGGCAGGCAAGCTCGCGGACATTTCAGCCTGGAAGAGAGACTTCTACACGGATCCGTACGCGCTTCTCGACTGCGCATTCGTAATGAAAGACGGCGTAGTATATGAAACTGAGATCTGTGACGATCTGAAGTAAGATTATAACGAATCGGGTTATATAGTGTGCTGCAAAACACGCATAAAACAGCCGGAGAAAACTCCGGCTGTTTTATTTGCTGTGAGGATTGGCTCGTGAAGATTCATTTAGACAGCAGGGATATGGTATAATCTATTGATAATCCAGAGGTGACAAATGAATAACGAGATCAGAAAAGTATTAAAAGCGGTAAAAAACGGAGAGATGAGTGTTGATGATGCTCTTCTGTGTATCAAGGGTGAACCTTTCGAGGACATGGGTTATGCCAGACTCGATCTGCACCGCAAAGTCCGTCAGGGGGTTCCTGAAGTCATTTACGGCGAGAGCAAAACAGCAGAGCAGATCACCGGCATCGTGGATATGATGGCGGAAAAAGGCCAGCTGCCTGTGCTCATCACCAGGATCAGCAACGATAAGGCCGACCGCCTTGCGGAAAAGCACGATATCAAGTATAACAGCATGGCGCGAATCGCAGTCGTGGGAGACATTCCGGAGCCGGACGGTATAGGGACGATCGTAATCGCGACCGGCGGCACCAGCGATATACCTGTTGCAGAGGAAGCTGCTCTGACTGCTGAGTATCTGGGTAATGAAGTAGAGAGACTTTACGATGTCGGTGTTGCGGGAATCCACAGGCTGCTTGCCAACAGGGAGAGCCTCATGAAGGCTTCTGTTGTGATTGCCATCGCCGGCATGGAAGGAGCTCTTGCGAGTGTGGTAGGCGGACTGGTTGACTGTCCTGTCATTGCCGTGCCGACAAGTGTAGGATACGGGGCATCGTTCCATGGCCTTTCGGCGCTGCTTTCCATGCTCAACTCCTGCGCAAGCGGGGTAGCTGTTGTCAATATTGACAACGGATTCGGAGCAGGATACATGGCCAGCCGCATCAATCATATGGGGGCAAAACAATGAAATCTACTATATTATATATAGACTGCGGCATGGGGGCGGCAGGAGACATGCTGACAGCAGCACTGCTTGAACTGCTTCCGGAAGAGGAGCGGCCGGCATTCATCGATGGATTCAACCGGCTCGGGATCCCGGGTGTCAGAATGTCAGCGGAGCCATCCGTAAAATGCGGTATCACAGGAACGCATGTGACGATCACCGTGGATGGCGTGGAAGAGGATGAGCATCTGCACGAGCACGAACATGCACATGAACATACACATACCCATACCCATGCCGACGGCACCACACACAGCCACGCGCATAATGGTATGGCTGACATAGAGCATCTTGTCAATAGTCATATGCCGGACCTGTCAGACAAGGTCCGTGCGGATATACTGAATGTGTATGATATAATCGCAGAAGCGGAGAGCAAGGTTCACGGCGTGCCTGTCACAGAGATACATTTCCACGAAGTCGGCACCATGGATGCTATGGCGGACATCACCGCGGTATGCATGCTGATGGAGCGCATAGGAGCGGATCAGGTGATCGCTTCACCGGTCAATACGGGAAGCGGAACAGTCCGGTGCGCGCACGGCATTCTGCCTGTACCGGCGCCGGCGACAGCCAGTATACTGATGGGAATCCCTGCTTATTCAAGCGGGATACAGAGCGAACTGTGCACTCCGACGGGAGCGGCACTGCTCAGGCATTTTGCTGACAGCTTCGGCGCTATGCCGCTGATGGTAACGCAGGCTATCGGGTACGGAATGGGCAAAAAGGACTTTGAAACAGCCAATTGTGTGAGGGCGCTGCTCGGTATGGGCGAGTGATACAGCAGATAAATATAAACAGAGGTACGCAATGGAAAGCAAAAGAAAGCAGGTCAGAGTCATAGATTTTATAGATGAACTTGGAATGCAAGGTCTGCTTGCGTCGGTTGACGGTGAGTCGCCGTGCTCGGCAGTCTTATCCTATGTGACAGATGAAGAAAAGATCAAACGCTCATCGGCGGAGGTCACCGGGATCACTTACAATTCCAGAGAAGCAAAGCCGGGAATGCTCTTCGTGGTAAAAGGAGCTCATTTCAGGGAGCAGTATCTTGAGGACGCGATCGCTGCCGGAGCAGTCTGCTATGTAAGAGAGGATCCGGAAGGTGCTGCCGGAGCGGCATGCAGTATAGATGGAAGCACTCAATCCGCAAAAGAATTTACCCCAAGACCGGGCTGTATAGAGATCACAGTGACCGATATACGCCAGGCTATGCCGGTCATTGCAGAGACTTTTTACGGCAAGCTGTCCGATCAGCTGACGATGGTAGGCATCACGGGCACTAAGGGCAAGTCGACCACAGCCTACTTCATGAGGTACATCCTCGATGACTATATGGCGGCGGCCGGCGGCAGGCGCACTGCGATCTGCTCGGGCATCGACAACTATGATGGGGTCATAGAGGAAGAGTCACACCTGACGACCCCTGAGATCATGGAACTGTACCAGCACATGAATAACGCTCTTACCAGCGGTATCAGGTACATGACCATGGAGGTATCAAGCCAGGCGCTCAAGTACGACAGAGTCGATGGCATTACTTTCGAGGCAGGAGCCTTCCTTAATATAGGCTCCGATCATATAAGCGCTATCGAGCATCCGGACTTCAATGACTATCTTGAGTCCAAGCTGAGACTGTTTTCGCACTGTCGCAAGGCATGCGTCAATCTCGACTGTGACGAGCAGGAAAGGATACAGGCAGCGTCAAAGGATTGCCCGTATGTCATAACGTTCAGCCAGAAGGATGAGTCCGCGAATGTATACGGCTGCGATATCCGCTCGGACGCTGGCAAAGTCACTTTCCGCGTCATTGGCAGGAACATCGAAGGATGTGAAGATTTCGATAAAGAGATCGTTCTGGGAACGTTCGGCACGATCAACGTGGAAAACGCGCTGGCGGCAGTCGCTATGTCGGCATTGCTCGGCATACCTCTTGAATATGTTCAGTCCGGCCTGGCCAAGGCAGTCTCTCCGGGCCGCATGGAAGTTTTCTACAGTGAAGACGGCAGAAGGATCGCCATCGTGGACTACGCGCACAACAAGCTGAGCTACGAGAGGTTCTTCGAGACGATCAGGGACGAGTTCCCGGGCAAAAAGATGATCATCGTGTTCGGATGTCCGGGCGGCAAAGCTTTTGCCCGCCGTGAGGAGCTCGGAACGATAGCAGGCAGGAACTGCGTATACTCTGTCATCACAGAAGAGGACTACGGGGAGGAAGATGTCAATAAGATCTGCCGGGAGATCGGTGAATTCGTAGCCGCGGCAGGCGGGAAGTTCGAGATCATCACAGACAGAGTCGAGGCAATCAAGAAGGCAATAACCCTCATGGATGATGATACGATACTGTTCCTTCCGGGCAAGGGCCGCGAGACAAGAGAGAAGAGAGGTATACAGTACATCGACACACCGTCAGACGCGGATGTAGTTATCGAATACCTCTAGCGGAAATATAAGAAGAATCTGTGAACCGGCTGTATTGCGGCCGGTTTTCTGATATAATTAATCGGTTCGAATCCAAAAACCGGAGAATAATCATGAGAGACAGAAACGGAAACAGAATACTTGAAGAGCGATAGCGGACATGTGATCATCATACGCAGCTGAATTTTATATACGGAAAAGGAGACAATCACATGTTTGACAAGTTGGACTTTATAACAGAAAAATATCAGGAGCTGGCAGAGAAAGTGGCGGATCCCGCTGTCATCGCTGACCAGAAGACCTGGCAGAAATACATGAAAGAAATGGCCGAGATCGAACCGATCGTCAAGGCCTATGAAGCTTACAGGAAGATGCAGAGCGAACTCGCTGACGCCCGTGAGATCATTGACATGGAAGACGACGAAGAGATGAGGGAACTCGCCAAGGAAGAAGCCAGAGATCTCGAGGAGAGAATGGAGAAAGCTCAGGAAGAGCTCAAAGTCCTTCTTCTGCCTAAGGACCCTAACGACGACAAGAACGTCATCCTTGAGATCAGAGCCGGTACCGGCGGCGAGGAAGCTGCGCTGTTCGGAAACGATCTGCTCAGGATGTATCTGAGATACGCTGAGCGCCGCAGATGGAAAGCGGAGATCATCGAGATCAGTGACACGGGTATCGGCGGCATCAAGGAAGCCGTAGTCATGATCAAGGGTAAGGGAGCTTACTCAAGACTCAAGTTCGAGTCGGGCGTACACAGAGTACAGAGAGTACCGGAAACGGAGTCTTCGGGACGTATCCACACATCTGCAGCGACAGTAGCTGTGCTTCCTGAAGTAGATGACGTCGAGGTAGAGATCAATCCTAACGATGTCAAGGTCGATGTATACAGAGCATCCGGTAACGGCGGACAGTGTGTCAACACCACAGACTCCGCAGTCAGAATGACACACCTGCCTACAGGCATCGTGGTAACATGCCAGGATGAAAAGTCACAGATCCAGAACAGAGAGAAAGCCATGAGAGTACTCAAGGCGAGACTCTATGACAAGATGGTGCAGGAGCAGAATGACAAGATCTCCGCGGACAGAAGAAGTCAGGTAGGATCCGGCGACAGATCGGAACGTATCAGGACGTACAACTTCCCGCAGGGGAGGATCACTGACCACAGGATCAATCTGACTATGTACAAGCTCGAGCAGTTCCTCGACGGAGACATCGACGAGGCGATCGACGGACTCATCACAGCCGACCAGGCAGCCAAGATGAAGGACTTCGGCGACGCAGAGTGACGCAGGGATGATTTTCGCAGTCACAATTTGAAGGCATCGAATGACAACAGAAAGATTAACAACAGAACTTGAAGACATACTAAGGGCTGGTGAGATTATCCGGCGGGGCGGACTGGTAGCTTTCCCGACCGAGACGGTTTACGGGCTGGGAGCTGACGCGCTCAATGCAGAGGCGGTACGCTCGGTATACGCTGCCAAAGGCAGACCGTCTGACAACCCGATGATCGTACATATATCCGAGATCTCAGAACTGGAGCCTCTTGTAAACGGAGGACTGGGCGGATTAAGCGCTGACGCGAAGCGGGTGATGGATGCATTCTGGCCGGGTCCGCTGACGATCGTTCTGCCAAAATCTGACGCGGTGCCGGATGCCACGACCGGCGGCCTCGATACAGTCGCTGTAAGAATGCCGTCAAACAGGACCGCGTACATGCTTATAGCAGCGGCATTGAGACCGGTAGCGGCGCCGAGCGCAAACATATCCGGAAGGCCGAGCCCGACAACTGCGGAGGACGTGCTTGAGGACATGGACGGCAGGATAGACGCGGTCATCATGGGAGAGCAGTGTGATGTGGGAATAGAGTCCACGGTGCTGGACCTGACCGGAGATGTCCCGACCATACTCAGGCCGGGTATCGTCACGAAGGAGCAGCTGGAGGAGGCCCTGGGCAGAGAAGTCGTTTACTATAAGGCTTTACTTGAAAAGCCGGCGGTGACTGCAGACCCTGAAGAGGGTGTGGCAGATACGGAATTCAGGCCGAAGTCACCCGGGATGAAATACAGGCACTACTCGCCAAAGGCGAAGGTCCGGCTGATTGAAGGCAGCGCGGAGGAATTCAGGGAGAAGTCAAGAGAACTGGGGCTGGATGCACTGAAGAGCGGACTCAGGCCGGCAGTCCTCGATTATGAGGATGATGAACTCGCCGCGGCACACGATCTCTTCGCAGATCTCAGAGAGTTCGACCGGCAAGGCTATGACATAATTTTTATCAGGACCCTTGAGCAATCGGGACTGGGATTCAGCGTCATGAACAGAATGCTCAAAAGCGCGGGATATGACATAGTGAAATAGCGGGTTGTCACAACATTGTTACAATAATCGCAATATAATACAATAAAAACAGGGCAGAGACTAGATATAATCAGAAGAGAACAGCAATTAACACGGAGGAATTGAGTAATGGGAAAAATTATGGTATTTGATCATCCTCTCATCCAGCACAAAGTTTCGATGATGAGAGACAAGAACACCACAAGCAAGGAGTTCAGAGATCTGGCAAGAGAAGTGGCCATGCTGATGGCATTTGAGGTCACAAGAGATCTTCCTACTAAGGACGTTGAGATAGAGACTCCGATCTGTCCGACAACAGTAAAAATGCTGGAAGGAAAAGACGTAGCAATCATTCCGATCCTCAGGGCCGGTCTGGGATTCGTGGACGGAATGCTGGAGATCATTCCGAACGCGAAAGTAGGTCATGTAGGACTTTACAGAGATCCTGAAACTCACGAGCCTGTTGAGTATTACTGCAAGCTTCCGGAAGACATAGACAAGAGAAGAGTTATCATCGTAGACCCGATGCTGGCTACGGGCGGGAGTGCAGTCGCGGCAGTTGATTTTGTAAAGAATAAAGGAGCCAAAGACATAAGCCTGATGTTCCTGATCGCAGCGCCGGAAGGCATCAAAGCACTGACCGAAGCTCATCCGGATGTAGACATCTACATCGCGGCGAAGGACGAGAAGCTCAACGAGAACGCATATATCGTACCGGGTCTCGGAGACGCGGGCGACAGGATTTTTGGCACCAGGTAGCAAAACCGTGGTTACAGAAAGAGGAACAATTGAAAGGAAGCAGGAAAGGGAGAATTCCCCGCCCTGCTTTTCTGCGTTAAAATATTATCTTTCCGGCAAAAGAGTTGCGCTCATATGCTAAGAAAAAGTAAAATACGGACAACATATGTCGGACAAAGGACAAACCGACAAAACTGATGCCGGTAGATACGGAGGGCCATAGTTTTGGATAAACTGAGAAAAGATGCTGACAGGATCACGGAATCCTGCATACGGGCAGTACTGCCTGACGAAGCTGTAAAGCGTGCTCTTGTTGACCTTGAGGCACCGGAAGGGAAACTGATAGTTGTTGCCGCGGGAAAGGCAGCATGGCAGATGGCGCGGGCAGCCGCAGATGTGCTTGAGCCTGACGCCGGAATCGTCGTTACCAAGTACGATCATGTAAAAGGGGAGATCCCGGGATTCATATGTTTTGAAGCCGGGCATCCGGTACCTGATGAAAACGGATTCAGAGCAGCAGAGGCGGCAGTAGATCTGGTCAGAGACCTTACGGAGAACGATCTGGTTGTCTTCCTTCTGTCCGGTGGAGGAAGCGCTTTGTTTGAACTCCCGCTGATCCCGGGAGAGGAACTGCAGGATATCACAAGACAGCTTCTTGCCTGCGGAGCCGACATCGTGGAGATGAATATCATACGCAAGAGGCTGAGCGCGGTCAAAGGCGGAAGATTTGCCGCGTTGTGCAGCCCGGCAAAAGTCTTCAGCATCGTCCTGAGCGATGTCATCGGAGACCCGCTGGACATGATAGCAAGTGGACCTGCATATCCGGATGCTTCTACCTGCGCTCAGGCGCTGGAACTGGTCAGCCGCTATGATCTGAAACTGTCAGAGAAGGCAAGGAAACTGCTTGCCGAGGAAACACCAAAAGAGATCGGCAATGTGACCACCATGATCACAGGAAGCGTCAGGGAACTTTGCAGAGCAGCTGCTGAGGAATGCAGGGAGCTGGGTTATGAGCCGGTATTCCTGACCGATCAGCTTACATGCGAAGCGTCAGAGGCGGGAAGATTTCTTGGTGCCATCGCACGAAGCTACAGCACAGCGGGCCCGGACGGAGAATCATCTCAAAACAGCCGCTCGCTTGCGTTTATAGCAGGAGGAGAGACTGTGGTCCACCTGAAAGGAAAGGGTCTGGGCGGCCGCAATCAGGAACTGGCCCTCGCGGCAGCGCCGCTTCTTGAAGGCCTCGATGCAGCGGTGTTCTCACTTGGAAGCGATGGAACAGACGGTCCGACAGATGCCGCGGGCGGATATTCTGACGGCGACACGATGGACAAGCTGAAACAAGCCGGAGTAAATATTTATGAGGCGCTTGATAACAATGACGCGTATCATGCGCTTAAGTCAGCAGGCGGCCTCATAGTGACAGGCCCTACGGGGACAAATGTAAACGACGTTTCAATACTGCTTATCAACAGGAAAGAGGAGGAATAAGAATGAAGATCGTAGTACTGGATGGATATACGGAAAACCCGGGAGATCTGAGCTGGGGCGGACTTGAGGCTTTTGGCGAAGTCAGAGTGTATGACCGTGTGTCGTATGAAGAGTCACCGGTGATCGCGGAAACGATCGGTGACGCAGATGTAGCTATTACAAACAAAACACCTATTTCAAAGGAAACGATCGACAAGTGCCCGAACCTCAAATTTATCGCAGTTCTGGCAACCGGTTACAATGTTGTAGATATCGCTTATGCGAGAGAGAAGGGAATCCCTGTATCGAACGTACCTGTATACGGTACCCGTTCCGTCAGCCAGTTCGCCATCGCACTGTTGCTCGAGGCGTGCCACCACATCGGACATCACAGCGACAGTGTCTACCGCGGCGAGTGGGAAAACAATGTAGAC
This sequence comes from Anaerovoracaceae bacterium, assembly GCA_045113935.1. Classification (GTDB taxonomy): domain Bacteria; phylum Bacillota; class Clostridia; order Peptostreptococcales; family Anaerovoracaceae; genus Crickella. The sequence goes on along the minus strand of JBGUJM010000050.1, from coordinate 14,482 downwards.
TGGTGCTACTGGGATTATCCGCTGGTTGAGCTCGCAGGCATGACATATGGTCTTCTCGGCTGCGGCAACATCGGTATCCATACTGCAGAGATCGCGAAAGCGCTCGGCATGAACGTGATCACTTATGACGGGAGACAGACGGAAGCAGCGCTGGCGCTGGGTGTAGAATATGTTGAGCTTGACGAGCTGTTCGCTCGCTCAGACGTTCTCGGTCTCCAGATGCCTCTCTTCCCGTTCAACACAGGTATCATCAACAAGGATAATATCGCAAAGATGAAGGACGGCGTCATTATCATCAACAACAGCCGCGGACAGATGGTAGTCGAGCAGGATCTTGCGGACGCTCTTAACAGCGGCAAAGTCGCATGTGCTGCACTGGATGTAGTATCAACGGAACCGATCCGCGGAGACAATCCGCTTCTCAAGGCAAAGAACTGCATCATCACCCCGCACATCTCATGGGCAGCAAAGGGCAGCCGTCAGCGTATCATGGATACGACAGTAGATAATGTAAAAGCATTTGTCGCCGGCGAGCCGATCAATGTAGTGAACTGATGATGACACGGCAGCCCCAAGTACAAGGGGGTCTGGACGGGAATATAACTATATATAGTAAATAAAGATAAAACCAATAAGCAGGAATGACCGAAAACGTTATTCCTGCTTATTAATTTTGTTAAAAAAATGTTTTTTGGAAAGAATGCTTGCATTAAAAGAAAATACAACATACAATACAAGTGTCATATGTCAGACAAAGGACAAACTGACAAAAGAATAACAACCACAAAACGAAATGACCATTATCAGGGAGGAGTAAACCATGAGAATCGGATTTGTTGGATGCGGAGCAATCGGAAGCTGCTATGCAAGCTATCTTCTGTCGAAGCATGAAGTATGTGTACTTGATACATATGAACCAGTTATTGAGAACATTAAAAAGCACGGAATTCTTATTGACAAGAATGCACCGGGACTCGGCAATGGCGAAACTGTTGCTTATTATCCGACTATTGCTACCACTGATCCAAAGGAAATCGGTGTTGTAGATCTGCTCGTAGTATTCGTTCACTACAAGTTCCTGGAGGCAGCTGTACGCAATGCACTGCCAATGATCGATGATCACACCATGATCCTCTGCCTGCAGAACGGATACGGCAACTATGATGAGATCGCTAAGGTAGTTCCTGAAGAGCAGATCATCATCGGAAACACTGCTTTTGGCGCAACACCTATTGAGCCGGGACATGTAAGTCATACAGGATACGGCGCTACCAACATGGGTTCCCCTAAGGCTCCGATGGCTAAGGTAGAAGAAGTTGCGGAAGCATTCCGTGCAGCAGGTCTTGAGACTGACGTTCACGAGAACGTTCTTAACGCTATCTGGCACAAGCTGTCTGCCAATGTTTGCATCAACGGTGTAAGCGCGCTTCTCGGAACTCCGAACGGATTTATCAGCAAGAATACTTATGCAAATGAGCTTGCCAAGAGACTGATCAAAGAGGCTATCGAAGTTGCCAACGCAGCAGGATGCACACTGAACTATGAAGAAGAGCTTGAGCATGCATATGAAGTTTCCCGTATGACAGATGAGACCATCAGCTCAATGGTACAGGCTGTAACACATCAGCGTGAAACAGAGATCATGATCATCAACGGCGCCGTTGTAAAGCTTGGTCAGCAGTATGGAATCCCTACACCTTGCAATGAAATGATCATGTATCTTGTACTGGCAAAGCAGTCCCTCTATCTCGGACGCTAATCAACGCTATCCATTATCACTCCAAATATAAAAATACAAACTCACGGAAAAAAGTATGAAGGAGAGACTTATGAAAGACATTTCCATCAAAGAACTCAAGAACACTGCAACGGAAATGCGTATGAAGGTCATCGATATGATCTACAAGGCACAGTCCGGTCATCCGGGCGGATCGCTTTCTGCAGCTGAGTTCGTAACAGCATGCTATTTCAAGTACATGAACGTTGATCCGAAGAATCCTAAGTGGGAAGACAGAGACAGAATGGTTCTGTCCAAAGGCCATGTATGCCCGATCCAGTATGCATGTCTCGCAACACTCGGTTACTTCCCTGAGGAAGTGCTCGACACACTCCGTAAGGAAGGATCCCCACTGCAGGGACATCCTTCAATGGTTAAGTGCCCTGGTATCGATATTTCGACCGGTTCACTTGGACAGGGCATGGCCTGCGCAGCAGGTATGGCTCTCGGCGGCAAGCTGAACAAGAAGGATTACAAGGTATTCTGTGTTCTCGGAGACGGCGAAGCTCAGGAAGGAATCATCTGGGAAGCAGCTAATACTGCTAACAAGTATAAGCTCGACAATTTCATCGTATTCGTTGACGTCAACAACCTCCAGCTGGACGGCACATGCGACCACGTAATGCCTAACGGAGACCTCGGTGAGAAGTTCAAGGCATTCGGATGGGATGCATACTATGTCAACGGCAACGATATGGAAGAAGTCTGTGACGCGATCGACAAGTGCTATGCTGCTCAGAACGGAAAGCCTAAGGCTATCATCGGAGCTACCGTAAAGGGACAGGGCGTCAGCTTCATGGAGAACCAGGTAGGCTGGCACGGTGTTGCGCCTAACGATGAACAGTACGCACAGGCAATGGCAGAGCTCAAGGCTCAGCTGATCGACTGATAAAGACGAGGAGGAAAAAAAGATGAGTGAACTTAAAAAGATCCCTACCCGTAACGGATTTGGAGATGAGATCGTAGCAGTAGGAAAAGACCACCCAGAAGTCCTTGTTCTTGACATAGATATCGGTAAGAGCTGCAAAACACAGGATTTCCAGAAAGAGCTCCCTGGCCAGCATATCAACGTAGGTATCGCTGAGCAGAACGGTGCGGCAGTAGCAGCAGGACTTGCTACCTGCGGATTCGTACCTTTCGTAGTTACATACGCTGCTTTCGGATCAATGAGAATCTGCGAAATGATCCGTCAGGAGATTTGCTACACCAACCTGAACGTCAAGATCGCTTGCTCGCACGGTGGTGTTACACCTGCAAATGACGGTGCTTCGCACCAGGCTATCGAGGATATGGGTATCCTCAGAACAATCCCTAATATCTCGATCATGATGCCGGCTGACTACAATCAGGCAAGAAAGCTTGTAAGAGCAGCAGCAGAAACTTACGGACCAATGTATCTGAGATTCACAAGAGACGCTATGGAGCAGGTATACGGACCGGACGTTGAGTTCGAGATCGGTAAAGCATACCAGATCCAGGATGGTAAAGATGTAGCTATCATCGCTAACGGTGATACTGTATGTCTCGCTATCAAGGCTGCAAAGATTCTTGAGGAAAAAGGAATCTCCGCAAGAGTACTCGATATGCACACAATCAAGCCGCTCGATGTTGAGGCAGTCAAGGCTTGCATCAATGATATCGGCAAGATCGTAACTGTTGAGGACCACAACATTCTCAACGGACTCGGAAGCGCTGTCTGCGAAGTGGTAGCTGAGATGGGCAAGGGCAAAGTCAAGAGAATCGGAATCCAGGATCAGTTCGGTGAATCCGCTCCTTACGAAAGACTGCTCGCCAAGAACGGCATCACAGTAGAGGACATCGTAGCAGAAGCAGAGAAGCTTCAGTAATGCAATAGAAAAGTATAAAGCAAGCTAAAACCCATTCATAATACCTCCATACAATATATCTCCTTAAGAATAGGCTCCCGCAGAGTACCGTTGTTGCTGGGCGGGAGCCTGCACAAACCGTCAAACATTAGAGATATCATCTTTACACATATCAAAGTGAAGGAGACCGACCCAAAGTGAGCAATACGCCAACGTATATGGAAAGCCTTAGGACGGAATCTGTCGTCCAGAGTGTTATCAACCGGCTGACTGATGCCATTAAGAACGGAGAACTCAAACCCGGAGACAAGATGCCTTCTGAAATAGAATTGGCTGAGTCTCTCGGTGTTGCAAGAAGCAGTGTCCGTGAAGCGATCAAAATACTTTCTTATCTGGGAGTCCTTGAGAGCAAAAGAGCAGAAGGAACGTTCGTATGTGAGGGATTCTCCGAGAGCATGATAGATCCGATGGTCTATGGTATCTATCTCAATCAGGATTCCTTTGAAAATCTCATTGAACTGAGGCAGATGACAGAATCAGGAATGATGCTGCTTGCCATCGAGCACCACGATGAGAGGGAACTGGTGGAACTTGAGCAGATACTCGAGGAGATGCGGGAAGCAGCTCTGGATGAAGAAGATCCGGTGCAGGCCTACTTTGAGGCAGACGAAAAATTTCATAACAAGATCGCTGAGATGGGAAAGAATCCTATGGCCGATAAGATCGACAGGATCGTCAGATCCCTTACGCACGATCTGAGGATGAAAACAGTCGCCACAATGATCGCAGAGGGAAGAGCCGATGAGCTGACAGAGGCGCACAGGATCCTGGCGAATGGAATAAGAAACAAAGAGAGCCGGGATATCAGCGAAAAGGTCAGAAAAACTTATTTCGAAGAAATAATAGAAGAAGATCTGAAAGCGTAACTGTCCATTCAGAATGGGAAGACTGTGAAACAAATAACTATCACCCTAAAAGCTGGACTTTTTGCGAAAGATTGTGTAATATTGCCTTACATAGTATGTCAGACATAAGACAACATGCAAAAAGAAGCTCCGGAAGAGGCGGAACACGCCTGAAATATGATAGTCAGACGGTCTAAAGAGACTGAAAGTGCTATATAAATTATCGCTTGTTATAGAAGTTATTGCTAATTCATTTCGTAAAACTTTAGGGAGGAAAACATGAAGAAGAAATTATTAGCTCTGTTACTGATGGCAGTTCTGACTCTCGCCCTTGCATCCTGTGGTGGCGGAAGCGGCTCCGGATCTGAAGGCGGCGATTCTGATGCGTTCGCAGGCGGCCAGACCTTTACTATCAAGATCGGTCACAGTGACACAACAACCAACCTGATCAATACTTCGCTCGAGAACTTTGCTGCTTATGTAGAAGAGCAGTCCGGCGGAGCTGTACAGGTTGACATCTATGCTGCTGAGCAGCTCGGATCCAACGCTGAGATGGCAGAGATGCTCGAGATGGGATCACTGGATGCTATGATGATGCCTCAGGGACAGGAAGCATCTTTCGCTCCTAAGATCAACACTCTGGGTCTCCCGTTCCTCTTCCCGGATTATGATTCCGTTTACAAGGTTCTCGACAGCGAGATCGGTGATGAACTCGTAGCTGACCTTGAAAGCCACAACATGATCCAGCTCGCATACTGGGAGAACGGTCTCCGTCAGACAACTAACTCCAAGAGAGCTATCAACGGCGCTGCAGACTTCAAGGGCCTGAAGATCAGAACTCCTGAGGATGCTATGACAATGGCGATCTTCGAAGCACTCGGAGCTTCCCCATCCCCACTTGCATTCTCTGAGCTCTACCTCGCTCTCCAGCAGGGAACATTCGATGGTCAGGAGAACCCTGTATCGAACATCTACGCTAACAACTTCCAGGATGTACAGAAGTATCTCGCTATGACTAACCACAAGTATGAGTGCAAGAACATGATCTTCTCACTCACATCATGGAACAAGTATCCTGAGGATGTACAGAACCTCCTCAAGGAAGCTGCAAAGACATACGGCGATGAGCATCGTAAGGCTATCGTAGACAGCCAGGAGACAATGCTTAAGGAGCTTGAGGACGCTGGTATGGAAGTAACATATCCGGACGTAGAAGAACTCAAGGCTGCTACAGCTTCTGTCTATGACGACTTCTATGCACAGAATGACTGGGCAGAGGATCTTGTATCCCGCATCCAGGCTGCTATGGAGTAGTACTGTAGTCAGGATATCAAAGAAACAATTCAGACACTGCAGTATCTGAAGTTATTTCGTCCTGAATGATTGCAAGGGCGTGTCTCATGCCCTTGCAATTTCGTAGAAGACTGCAAGAGAGGAATCTTACTTATGAAGAAATATGACAAGTTCTGCGAGGTGATCAATAACATCGCGTCCGTCATTACCGTGGCGCTGATGGTGTTCCTCATTCTCCTGATAACATGGTCCGTCATCAGCCGTTACTGCTTCAACAATCCTGTTGCATGGCAGTACGAGGTGACACTGGTATGTCTCTCATGGATCGTTTTCATCGGTATGTCCATGACATTCCATAATGATGAGCATATGCGTCTGACATTCGTATCTAACAAAATGAAGCCTAAAATGCGCGCCATCTGGCTTACGATCATGGACGCATTCTGTCTGGTATTTCTGGTAATCGCAGGATATCTTGCAATATCCGTTACTCAGAACGCCATGCAGACACTGTATCAGACAATACCTGTTGCCCGTGGCTGGTTCTATATGCCTTTCCCGATAGGTGCACTGATGTCAGTATTCCAGATCATCAATGTAGGTTATAAGAGGATCAAGGCAGCAAATGATGCTGAGCCTGTAGCGGAAGCAGAAGCTGCAGCTACAGAGATCTGAGGTCAGGAGGTATTTATATGATAAAACTAGTAATTCTGGTTATGGGTATCTTCCTGGTGCTCATGATCATGGGAGTCCCGATCGGCTTCTCGCTGGCAATATCAGCGTTAGCCACAACAATGATAACCGGCAACTTTGAGCCGACAGCTATCGTGCACCGCATGATAGGAAACGCGTCATCCTATACACTGTTAGCCATCCCGTTCTTCATACTGGCTGCTAAGCTGATGAATACGGGCGGCATCACACGACGAATATTCCGGGCCTGTTCGGCACTCATCGGGTGGATCCCGGGCGGACTCGGACACGCCAACGTACTCGCTTCAATCGTATTCTCCGGAATGAGCGGATCAGCTGTAGCTGATGCCGGCGGACTCGGACAGATCGAGGTCGATGCTATGATCGACGAAGGATTCGATGCTGACTTCGCTGCTGCAGTAACATGTGCCAGCGCAACGATCGGACCTATCATCCCGCCTTCGATCCCGATGGTCGTATACGGTATGATGACAGAGGTAGCTGTAGGAACACTGTTCATCGGCGGTATCGTGCCTGGTCTGCTGCTGGCTCTCGCTACCAGTATCCTGGTATTCTTCATCTCCAAGAAGAGAAATTATCCGGTACATAAATTCGATGGAAAAGAGCTCCTCAGAGCTACTAAGGAAGCATTCCTTTCACTGATGACCCCGGTAATCATCATCGGCGGTATCTGGACAGGAATCTTCTCACCAACAGAAGCTGCCTGCGTTGCTGTAGTATATGCGTTCATCCTTTCGGTCATCCTCTACAAGGGCATGACAGTAAGAGAGATCTATGAAGCGCTCAAGCAGACAGTTGCAGACGGTGCAGGTATCCTGAACATCATCTGCGGTGCAGCGGCCTTCTCATGGCTCGTAACCATGATGGGAATGACTGATGCTCTGTCACATGCGCTGACAAGTATGACTACCAACAAGTACATCATGCTGCTGATCCTGAACGTAGCATTCCTCATCATCGGAATGTTCATGGAAGCTCTGGCAGTAATGACGATCACAGTTCCATTCCTGATCCCACTGATGGGTTCATTCGGAATCGACCCGGTACATCTGGGTGTCGTCCTGGTACTGAACCTGATGATCGGTCTGTGCACACCTCCGGTAGGCACCAGCTTGTTCATCTGCGCAAAGACAGCAAAGATAAGAATAGAGGAAATGTACAAAGCAGTTCTCCCGTTCCTCGTTCCGCTTGTCCTTGTACTGCTGCTGATTACTTACATTCCTGGATTGGTCACATGGCTTCCTGGAGCATTCAATTAATGCAATAAGCTTGTAAAACTGCCGGCTGCACATGCTGCGGCACGGCAGTTTTCTTTCAAACGGTGTAAATGACCAATTAGTCGTGCGTTCAAAAATGGCAATGATTGACAAAAAGTCTATAATCTGCTATTCTATCCACATGTATTATGTCATACGTATGACCTGCTCAATTATGACGTAATCAATACACTGACAAGAGGAGTCGTCAAATGGGCCAGACACCAACCTATTTAAAAAGTCTGAAGAAAGAATCTGTAGTTCAGAGCGTGATCAACAGGCTTACGGATGCCATGCGCACCAGAGAACTGCAGCCGGGAGACAAGATCCCGCCGGAACCGGAACTGGCCGAATCGCTTGGGGTTGCCAGGAGCAGCGTAAGGGAAGCTATCAAGATCCTGACATACCTTGGGGTGTTGGAAAGCAAGCGGTCGGAAGGTACTTTCGTATGCAGTGGATACAGCGAGAGTATGATAGATCCGATGGTCTACGGGATCATACTTAATCAGGATTCATTTGAGAATCTGATGGAATTAAGAGAAATGACCGAAGCCGGAATGATGAGGCTCGCGATCAAACATCATACAGAAGAAGAACTGGATAAACTGGAATCTCAGCTGGAAGTAATGCGGGGATCGCTGAATGATCCGGAAGATCCTGTCAAAGCATTTTTCGAGGCTGACGACCAATTCCATAATCTGATTGCCGAAATGGGAAAGAATCCTATGGCAGACAAGATCAACAGGGTCGTCAGATCGCTGACTTATGCCCTGAGATATCAGACTGTTTCCGCGATGGTAGCATCCGGCAGATCAGAAGAACTGATCGATGCACACAGACAGCTGCTTGAGTCCGTAAGACAGCAGGACTCGCACAGTCTGAGCGATAAAGTCAAAGCAAGCTACTTCGAGGAAGTATTTTCAGAACAGATTTATAAATAACGGAGGAATCATAATGATAATTGCACTCGGCAGTGACCATGCAGCATATGAACTCAAAGAGGCTATAAAGGCCAAGATGGAGAGCGAAGGCCACACTATTATAGATGTAGGCACATATTCGCCGGAATCAACTGATTATGCCAAGTACGGACATGCGGTAGGAAAAGCCGTTGCTTCGGGAGAGGCAGAAAGAGGCATCGCTGTCTGTGGTTCTGGCATAGGTATCAGCATTTCCTGTAATAAAGTACCGGGAATCAGAGCCGCACTGTGCACGACAACAGAGATGGGAGAACTGAGCAGAAGACACAACAATGCTAACGTTCTGTGCATGGGAGCGAGGATCATCAGTCAGGAACTCGCTTTTGATATCATCGACACTTGGATGACAACAGACTTCGAAGGCGGCAGACATCTGCGCAGGATCAACGAGATCGAGGATCTTGATTTCTGTTAATGACCGGATAAAGCAGCAGAAACTACATGTTTCTGTTGCTTTTTTTATATAAATAGACAGACTGAAGGGATATATCCCGTAGTACAAGGGTAGTTTCCGTGGAACGGAACAAAAGGTTAATGATTCAGGAGGGGTAATAATGGCAATAAAAGGAAATATTATTATAGGACAGTCCGGAGGTCCGACAGCTGTAATCAACTCAAGTCTCGCAGGAGCTATTGAGGCAGCACAGGATGCCGGCGTCAGGAAAATCTACGGCATGCACAATGGAATTGAGGGATTCCTGCAGGAGGATATCCTTGATCTGAGTGAATATATCAAGGACGCTCAGGATCTTGCTCTCCTCAGAAGAACTCCGTCTTCTTTCCTCGGAACATGCAGATATAAGCTCCCTGAGATAGAAGGAAATGAGAAAGTTTATGAGAAGATCTTCAAGATCTTAGACAAGTATAATATTCAGTATTTCCTGTACAATGGCGGAAATGACTCCATGGACACGATCAAGATGCTTTCGGATTATGCGATGCAGCATGGCAAGCCGCAGAAGTTCATGGGAATTCCTAAGACGATTGACAACGATCTGCCTATAACAGATCATTGCCCGGGATACGGATCGGCTGCAAAATATATAGCCGCATCTATGAAGGAACTCATCCGTGACAATGAAAGTTACGGACAGTCGAGAACTACGGTATGCGTCGTTGAGATCATGGGAAGACATGCAGGATGGCTCACAGCAGCAGCTGCGCTTTGCAGAGGACATGACTGTGTTGGCCCTGACATGATATATCTTCCGGAGGCTGTTTTCGATCCTGATGACTTCATCAAGAAAGTAAAAGAGATCGGAAAGAAGAAACAGTCCATCGTGATCGCTGTATCCGAGGGTGTCAAGCTCGCAGACGGTAGATTTGTCTGTGAACTCGAGAAGGGTGATGACAAGCTGGATGCCTTCGGCCACAAGCAGCTTTCCGGCGTAGGCGAGTTCCTTGCAAGGAAGGTTACAGAAGAGACGGGATTCAAATCGCGTTCCGTGGAGTTTTCAACACTGCAGAGATGTGCTGCACACCTCACCTCGCTGACAGATGCTGATGAAGCGTACGGCGTAGGCTACACGGCTGCACAGAAGGCGTTTGAGGGCAGCACCGGAATGATGATCACCATCAAGGTAGTCTCCAGAAGACCATATGTCGTCAGCTATAACCAGTTCGACATCCATGAGATCGCCAATGTCGAGAAGATGATCCCGAAAGCATGGATCACCAAAGACGGAACGGACGTCAGTGATGAGTTTATCTCCTATGCAAGACCGCTTATCATAGGCGAACTCCAGCCTCATTTCGCCGGCGGAGTTCCAACGCATATCACACTCAACGGAAAATAACTGACAATCCGGCAACATCGACAATTGTTTGACGAACACCAGATGCCATATATGGCATCTGGTGTTTTTTTATGTTCATCAGGAAGAAGTGCTGTGTAACGGCATCACATTTTGTGGAGATTTGCTGTGATTTTACACAAAAAATGGGTAAAAATTGTGTGAAATAACATAACTGTCAATTGGTTAACTAAGTGCAAAAAAAGGACTTTATTCCCCAAAACGCGTCTCGAAACGCAATCGACAGCTATAGAAGAAATAAATAATATGGCAATAGGAACTGGTTAAAAAGTTCTAATTTCAATGGATCAATCAAGCAATAAGTAAGGAGGTATCAATGGCAGGGAAAGGAATCCATGACCCGTCTACTTGGGTAAAGACATCCGATCAGTACGGGTACTATAAGTTAGCGCCTAGGGAAGTAGCAGGTTACTCCTCAATCGATTTTGCGATGAATCTGGTCTTCCAGTGCATCGCATTGTATGTCAGTTTCTTCTATACAGACATTTTCGGACTTCGTCCGGGACATGTAGCTATTATTTTTGCAGCATCAAGGCTGTGGGACGCTGTCAATGACCCGCTGATGGGAACGATCGTAGAGCGTCTCTCGCCTAAGAAGGGTAAGTATTGGGTCTACATTATGTGGGGCGCTATCCCGTTTGGTCTGGCAGCCGTTCTCACTTACACGACTCCGGGCTTATCATACGGAGCAAAGGTCGCATGGGCGGTCGTCACCTATAACCTGCTCAACATGCTGTACACATTCATCATTCAGCCGTATATTTCAGCAGCATCTCTGATGACCAACGATCAGGGCGAGCGTACAAGACTGCAGTCCATCCGTATGACACTGGCACAGCTTGGCGGCGTTGTATGCGCTATCATGCTGCCGCAGGTATCCAATGCGCTCTCCAAACACATGACACTGGCACAGGGCTACATGGTCACCACGATCATCATGGCTTCCATCATGGTCTGCATCCTTCTCTGGGGATCTCACCAGATCGTAGAGCGTATCCCTGCACCGCCGATCGACCCGAACAACAAGGCAGGCATCAAAGACGTATTCTTCCTGCTGTTCCGTGTCGGCCCGGTCTTCGTCACATTTATCCTGTTCCTGGGAGTTTACACAATGAGTCAGGTCGGTGCGACGATGGGAGCATATTACATCAACTATTATGCAAACAGCCCTAACATGCTGGCATGGTTCTCCATGATCATGATGCTCTGCTCAGTATTCGGCGTTCCGCTCGTTCCGACACTTACGAAGAGATTTAAGAAAAAAGGAACCGTTATGCTTGGTCTGGCCATCGCCGGAGTCGGATGCCTGATCCTCTATCTGATGCCGCCAACAGCGATCGTCGGAATGATGGCAGCAAGAGGAATCAACGGATTCGGATACGGCATTCTGATGGGCATCTGCTGGTCAGTCATTACGGATCCGGTTGAGTATGCAGACTGGTTAACGGGCAAGCGCTATACTGCGATCGTCATGACACTTATCGGTCTTGGTATCAAGTTCTCCATGATCATTGGCGGATCAGTACCGACAGCAGTTCTGGAAGCAACAGGCTATGTCGCCAATCAGGTACAGAACGAGGTAACACTCAATGCTATCCGCTGCCTGACTTCACTGCTTCCGCTTGCAGCTATAGCAGTAGCCATGATCGTATACGGACTGTTCTACAAACTCGATGAAGATAAGATTCGTCAGATCCAGGCAGAGATCGCAGAGCGTAATGCGAAGAGAAATGCACAGTAACAAAGACATCGAAGACGGAGGTGTTTTATGAAACAGATCAATGTAGTCAAAACCGGCAGTCTGAAGGCAAAAGACCCTTGGAAGAAGGGTGCTGTCGCAACCCTTGATGTCCCGGAATACGAAATGGGACCTGAAGATGTGAAGATCAAAGTAGCTTACTGTGCTATCTGCGGTTCTGACCCACATCTCGTAGAAGGTATTTTCGGATGGGAGCCGCCGTTCGGGATCGGTCATGAGGTATCCGGCATAATCGTCGATATGGGGGAAAAAGCAGCTGCTACAAGCGGACTGAAGATCGGCGACCGTGTCGCAGGCAATTTTCTCAAATTCTGCGGTAAATGTTATTACTGCCGGAACGGGCAGGAGCAGTTCTGTGAAAATGCAGGTGAGTACAACAGGGCAGGTATGAGCGAATATCTCGTCTGGCATCAGTCTCAGGTCATCAAACTTGCGGATGATGTTTCGCTGAAGCAGGGATGCATGCTGGAGCCGATCTCTATCGCAGTACGTATGATGGATAAAGTTCAGCCGAAGATCGGTATGCGGATCGCGATCAATGGCGGCGGACCTATCGGACTTCTGGGTGTACAGGCCTTCAAGATGATGGGTGCGACATCCCTGACTCTGATCGAGCCGATCGAAGGAAGAAGGAAGCTTGCGCTGGAATACGGTGCGGATTATGTGATTGATCCGAACAGTGAAAATCTGGAGGAGAGAACAAAAGAAATCACCGGCGGTCTGGGATTTGATGTCCTGGTAGACTGTTCAGGATTTATCGGCGCAGTTCACAATCTGCCTCCACTGGTAGCAAGAGGCGGCATGCTCCTGTACGGAGCAATGTATCCGAATGATTTCGAGATGCCGCTCAATCTGTATCAGTACTGCTATTTCAATGAGCTGACGATCTCGGGCTACTATGTGGCGCCATACTGTTTCCCGCGCGCAGCCCAGATCATGTCGCGTTTCAATGTAGATGCATTCACTGAGAAAGTATTTGATATCGATGATTCAGTCGCGGCATTCGAGGCGCAGATTTCCGGGAAATATCCTAAAGTGCTGATCCGCTGCAACAAGATCGAAGGCGAGTGATCCCGTGCTTCCTGGGAAAACAAGCCAAAGCAGAAAACAGTACGACAGGAACAGCAAAACCTTACTCAACTTACTACAGGATAAGGAAAGGAGAACAATTATTATGAGTGATAAATCATTGACGGTACAGGAACTGGAAAACAAATGTGTCGATATTCGTTCTGAATTGCTTACATTCATCAACAGGATCGGCATGGGACATCTCGGCGGAGAGCTGTCCATCGTTGAGATGGTAGTCGCGCTGTATTATAAGTATCTCAACTATGATGTGATGGATCCTTACAAAGAGGGACGTGACCGCTTCATTCTTTCAAAAGGTCATTGCTCGGAGACACTGTACACAGTTTTCTCCAACCTCGGCGCTTATACTCAGGATTATATGGTAGAGCATTTTGAGAGTCTGGATACATATAAGTTCGGTATGCACTCCAATCGTCTGAAATGCCCGCAGATCGAGGTATCTGCAGGTTCGCTCGGACACGGTCTTCCGATCGCTGTCGGCTATGCTCTCGGCGCCCGCTACAGAAAAGAAAACTACCGCGTGATCGTTATGATCGGCGACGGCGAGTTCAATGAAGGAACCAACTGGGAAGCGCTTATGGCAGGCGGACATTACCAGCTGAACAATCTGGTCTGCATTCTCGACAAGAACGGACTGCAGATGACAGGCAAGACAGAGGAGATCATGAACATCGATCCGGTCGAGGATAAAGTCCGCGCATTCGGATGGAATGTCATTGATATCGAGGACGGAAATGATATGGCTCAGGTCTGCGCTGCTCTTGATAAGCTGCCGGAACTGGATTATTCAAAGAAGGCAAAACCGACCTTTATTATCTCCAGAACTGTCAAGGGTAAAGGCGTCAGCTTCATGGAAGGCAATCACAAGTGGCATGGCGGCGGAATCAGCGATGACGATCTGAAGAAGGCTCTCGCAGACGTAGCAAAAATGAGAAAGGAGTGAACCAGTAATGGCTAATACAACTTATGATTTTGATATGATGCTCTCCAACGCTCGTGAGGCATATGGTGAAGAACTCTATAAGATGGCAAAAGAAGGAAAAGATTTTATCTTTACCTACACCGA
>JBGUJM010000049.1:0-2097 GCA_045113935.1 Anaerovoracaceae bacterium | reverse complement strand
AAGAGTGGCAGCTGACATCTGACCCGCGCAAAGCACAGAGAGAAGCTTTTGATATCAGACCAAACGGTGAGAAATAACGGCTTTCCCACAAAATACCCAACTTCTGTTCCACTGCGTTTCGGTTGAATTTCAACTTGCGCTGTGGTAGCATAACTGTGTACGTATTTATTAATCATCATTATTGTTTATTATAATTTGTGAGGTATTATTATGAGTCAGCAAGAGCCGCAACTGCAGGGTGTTGCCGGACTGAAAAAGCATGACATCAAGGTCTCCGGGATCGTGTTCATGCTCTACTGTCTGGTCGCTGCAGGCGCATTCGGAATCGAAGAAATGATTCCGGAAGCGGGTCCGGGAATGACACTGTTGCTTTTGTGCATCTTCCCGTTTATCTGGGCGTATCCGATCAGTTCGCTGGTCGCGGAGTGCTCATCTGTTATGCCGTCGGAGGGCGGCGTGTACGTGTGGGTCAAGGAGGCCTTCGGTGAGTTCTGGGGATTCCAGACAGGCTGGTGGGCTACCGTATCCACGTATATTACGAACGGCGTATATGTCGCGCTGGTATCCGGCTATGTGAGCCAGATGATCCCCATGTCCTATGCAGGATCCCTGGCGCTGAAAATCGGCATGATCGCCATATTCACCATCGTCAATCTGCTGGGCCTGCGGGAAGTAGGAACCGTCAGTACGGTCCTGTCGCTTCTGATCGTAGCAGCGTTCCTGTTGGTCGCCATCGTCGGAATCCTCAACTGGAATGCCAATCCGGTGGAACCGTTCATGCCGGAAGACTACACACTGATCGACGGACTGGGCGGCGGAATCTGCATCTGCATCTGGATGTACTGCGGATATGAATGCATCTCCAATATGGCCGGCGAGGTCAAGAACCCGCAGGTCATCCCGAAGGGACTGAAGATCGCGATGCCGCTGGTCGCGCTGACATACGTTCTGCCAACACTGGGCGGACTAGCAACACTGCCGCAGGGCAGCTGGGAGATGTGGTCCACAGAAGGCGGATTCTCCGGCGACCATGTTGGATACGCGACAGTTCTGACAGCGAACCTCGGACAAGCATGGGGCTATGTGTTCCTGGTCATTGCGATCATTTCACAGTGCGCTATCTTCAACACCTACCTGGCGTCAGGCTCCAGAGGCTTCTTCGTTCTGGCGGACGACCACCTCTGCCCGCAGTTCCTGGTCAAGGTCAGCAAAAACAGAGGCGTGCCTTATGTCGGCATCCTTTCACTGGCAGTCGTAACATTCATTCTTTCATTCAATGACTTCACGACGCTGGTTTCCATGGAAGTCGTATTCATGCTGGCTCTGTACATCATCCTGCCGATCTCCGTCATCAAGCTGCGTCATAAACTGCCGGTCGAGGAAAGAAGAAAGAGAAATCTGTATATCATTCCGGGTGGAAACAAGGCCCTGATCTTCTACTGCGGATTCCCGATCGTGATCGCGATCATCGCGCTCCTGATCAACGGAACCGACTATCTGACGACTGGTCTGATGGCTCTTTGCTCCGGACCGATCGCCTACATCCTCTTCCGTAAGATCTGTGGCGGACTATCCGTCAACGATCCGGAAGGCAATCCGGTCAACGGATTCGGCATCCCGAAGGGCGACACTGTCAGAATCGGCGTGTTCTCCCTGTGCGCAGGAGCGATGGCCTTCTTCGGCCAGTTCTGGCTCAGATGGTATGAGATCAGCTGGGGCGAATGGGAACCGGATGACTACGATGTATTCTGCAACGTCATCCCGCAGGTACAGACCGGCCTGGCCATCGGCGGCGCGATCCTGATCGTCTTCGGACTAATCATGTACTTCATCGGCAAGAAGAAGGATCCACCTCTTCCGGAGCACGAGCTGGATGTTGAAGCGACACTCAACAAGTACCTCATGGAGGAGAAGACCGAATCGTTCTTTGACTAATGCAAATGCAAAGGCAAAAAGTATCACAAAACAGATCTGAAACAGGTGAATCGTGATACTTTAAGGACGGATTGAGGTCATTTCAGTAGCATAGATAATAAAAGTATCACTATTTCCATAGCAACATAGGATATAGTGATACTTTTTTTCTGCACATCCGCA
>JBGUJM010000048.1:0-8267 GCA_045113935.1 Anaerovoracaceae bacterium | reverse complement strand
TTCCGCTGGATCCTTGAAAGATATTATAGTAACTAAAGATTTGCTTCAGATCAGATCCGGTTCGGATTCCTCATCCGGACCGGATCTGTCCGGCAATTCGAAATCAAAATACGGAGCAAGCGGCTTCATCATCAGCTTTGAACAAAAATAAGCCGTGCCGCCGAAAAACAAAGCCGGCCACAGTACGATGATGCGGCTAAGAATGAACGGGGCAAAAGCCAGCAGCGCTACCGGAACAAGCCACAGCACACACATGATAAGTGTGCGCGGCAGCCATGAAATGCCTAAGTAAAAGGCGTTTTTTATTGTCTGAAAAATACCGTTCTCAAACTGTGACGTGAGCGCGAATGCCCACACTGCAGTGATCATCCATATGATCATTCCTATTACCGCTATGATGCGCTGGATGCGTGCGGACGGGCTTCCCGATGCAGAGAGTACGACCAGATCAAATATAAAAACAGCAGCAGCCAGAAGGAACAGCAGCCAAAGCAGCGTGCCGTTCTTCAGATTGCTGCGGAAGTAGCGGAAGAAGTGGCGTGAGCGCCAGTTGCCTTCCTCGGTATTCATGTTAAGTACGCATCTCATCAGGGCAGCCGAAGCGGCACCCATCGTGATGACGGGAATCGAACAAATCGTCCAGAGTATGCTGAGCATGGCAATATCAGCCATCCTTCCGAACAATGCCCAGATGGGAGTCTCAGAATCAAACAGTCTGTTAATAGCTATACCTCCATATATGATGGGACAGAGATCCAGAGCGGATCGCCGTCACAGTGTATGAGTCCGCCGGAAACGCTTACCTTGCCGCCTCCGAACAGGTCGTCGTATACTCCGTCAGGAAGGTCCACCGGAACATCCCCGGAAAGACCCCTGAATGAGAAAATGCCTGTCTTGCAGTTTATCCTGTCATCTCTTGTGAGTACGGCAATATCTTTTTCATCATCTGTCTCAGCAGTAAATATGTCATCTGCTGAGAGAGTTTCTTTCTTAAGTTTTGCAAGCTTGCTGATGAGATCCGAAATGTCTGCTCCCGCATCCCAGTCAACAAGGTCACGGTCGAAGAGGGAAGGCGTGTGAGCGGCTTTCACTTCCTGTCCCCCGTAGATAAGAGTCGTTCCTTTGAGGAAAAAGATCAGCGCTGTAAAGTTCCTGAGCGCCTGCTCGTTTGCCGCTCTCGGAGCAAAACGGGCTGTATCGTGGTTCTCCAGATAGCGGAGCTTGTTATACGTCTTAGGATATGCGAAATCCTGGAAGCACAGAAGATCCATCCAGTGTGACAGGCTGCCTTTTCCGTCAACATACTTGTCGAAAGCTTCGCGCACATCGTACTCATACTCGATGTCGAATGCTTCAAAGGCCTCGGTATCGGTAGCAGAGTACATTCCGCGTCTCCGGCATTCCACACTGAAACCGCGGTGGACGCTCTCGGCAAGCCAAATGAAATCAGGTTTTATTTCAGCGATCTCCCTGCGGGCTCTTTTCCAGAATTCCACCGGAATGAAAGACGCCACATCGCAGCGGAACCCGTCCACTATCCGTGCCCATCCCTTGAGCGACTCTATCTGGTAGTCCCAGAGCTCCGGGACGTTGTAGTCAAGATCGATTACATCGGTCCATTCGCCTACATGGTTGCCGGGCCTTCCGTCAGGCTTTTTATAGAAGAACTCAGGGTGTTCGTTCCAGAGTACGGAATCCGGGGAAGTGTGATTGTAGACTACATCGATCATGCAGCGCATGCCTTTATCGTGGAT
Organism: Anaerovoracaceae bacterium; assembly: GCA_045113935.1. GTDB lineage: Bacteria > Bacillota > Clostridia > Peptostreptococcales > Anaerovoracaceae > Crickella. The sequence continues at coordinate 6,513 of JBGUJM010000048.1, read as the reverse complement.
GGCATCCACAAGAGCCCTGAGATCCTCGAGTGTACCGTATTCCGGGTTGACACTGCGGTAATCCTTATTTGCATAAGGGCAGCCAAGAGTACCTTTGCGGTTCAGCTCTCCGATAGGGTGGACAGGAAGGAACCAGATGATGTCAGTTCCCAGAGCCTTTATGCGGTCGAGATCAGGGATGACCGCCCTGAAGCTGCCTTCTTTGGTATGGTTTCGGTCGTAAACAGAATATATAAGCTGTTTCTGCAGGGCAGGATCAGTATTCTTTGCCATTTCGCTAGCCTCCTTATCGTTACCGCAGCAAAAGCCGGTGATGCGTTTGACCCTTCTGCTAAACTATACCACGAGGCGTAAAAAAAGCAAACTTACAGGGAATGATGATCCGCTTTATTGTTAAATAAAAGCACAAAAATTTTTTTTATTGAAAAGGAAAAAACATGGACTTATAATAGCTTTTGTAAGCTATCGAAATGCTTATAATTGGTATTGGATTTTTAAGGAGGAATAACATGAAGAAGAAATTATTTGTTCTTTTCCTTGCGTTCGCGATGGTATTTGCTTTCGCAGCCTGCGGTGGCGGCGGAAGTGACTCCGGAAGCGATGAGGGAACCGGTTCCGTATACTGGCTGAACATGAAGCCTGAAGCAGATGAAGCACTTCAGGGACTTGCTGCAGCTTATACCGAAGAGACAGGCGTTCCTTGCAAGGTCGTAACCGCTGCGTCCGGATCCTACAGCGACACTCAGCAGGCTGAGATGGCTAAGTCCGAGCCTCCAACACTCTTCAATGTTGGTAACATGAGCGCGCTGAATGACTGGGATGACTATTGCCTGCCTCTGGACGGCACAGATTTCATGAACGAGCTCACCACCGACGACTTCAACCTGAAGAACGCTGCCGGTGAGACAAAGGCGATCGGCTGGATCTATGAGTCTTACGGCATCATCACCAACAAGGCTCTTCTGGAGAAGGCAGGTCACTCACTCGATGAGATCAAGGACTTTGATTCCCTGAAGGCTGTTGCAGACGATATTCACGCACGCGCAGGCGAGCTCGGATTCGATGCATTTACTTCAGCCGGTCTTGATGACTCTTCATCCTGGAGATTCTCAGGCCACCTGGCCAACATGCCGCTCTTCTATGAGTTCCGTGATGACGGTATCGTAGACAAGCCGGCTGAGATCAAGGGAACTTACATGGACAACTTCAAGAAGATCTGGGATCTCTACATCACAGATTCCGCTCAGGATCCTACATCCCTGACAACTGCTACAGGCGACCAGGCTGAGGCTGAGTTCGGCGAAGGCAAAGCCGTATTCTATCAGAATGGTACATGGGAGTGGGCTGCACTTACAGCAGATAAGTTCCAGCTGAACCCTGATGATATCACAATGATCCCGATCTACTGCGGCGTTGACGGCGAAGAAAATGCAGGACTGTGCTCTGGTACAGAGAACTGCCTCGCAGTAAACAGTCAGGCTTCCGAGGCTAATCAGCAGGCTACACTCGACTTCCTGAAATGGTGTGTAACATCCGACAAGGGAATCGAAGTACTCAGCTCGATCGGCGACATCCCGTTCAAGAAGGCTCCTGAGTCAGCAAACGGATTCTCCAGGGCCGGCGCTGAAATGCTCGCTAACGGCAACTACGCCTGCACATGGGCATTCAACTTCACACCAAACGTAGACAGCTTCCGTGCTACACTCGTGACTGCTCTTGCAGCTTACTCTGCAGATCCGTCCGATGCTAACTGGGACGGCGTTGTTAAGGCGTTCGTTGACGGCTGGGCTTACGAGTACGGTGTAGAGAACAACTAATACTCACTCCTTTTAGCTGATAGCTAATAAATGACAGGGGCGGGCAATACTCGCCTGCCTCTGCTTTTTTATAAAAGCTTATAGGTAATCAAAAGAGAAAGGAGATGAGCGTTTTGCGCAAAAAGAAAAAGAAACACGATCACTCCACCGTGAACAGTGTTCTGATCCGCAGACCGATACAGCGCTGCTTTCCGCTGTTCATACTCCCGACATTTGCATGCTTTGTTATTGGCTTCGTATGGCCTTTCCTTCAGGGTATTTATCTCAGCTTCTGCACTTTCAATACTCCAAGGGATGCAAAGTGGGTAGGATTCCAGAACTATGTCAGAGCATTTACTGATGCCGGATTCCGTCATGCTTTCTGGAATACGGCGGCATTCGCGGTAGTTTCGATCATACTCATTAATGTGCTGGCGTTTTTCATCGCTTACGCACTGACTCAGCATATTAAAGGAGCAAACCTGTTCCGTACGGTGTTCTTCATGCCTAACCTCATCGGAGGCGTCGTACTTGGATACATATGGTCGATGATCTTCGATGCCATACTTAAAGGCTATAACACATATCTGACAGCTAACGCCACATACGGTTTCTGGGGACTGGTCATACTCGTGGCATGGCAGCAGATAGGATACATGATGATCATCTACATCGCAGGTCTTCAGGCTGTTCCGGGCGACATGCTGGAAGCTGCAAAGATAGACGGCGCTACCGGCTGGCAGACTCTTACAAGAGTCATCATACCTAATGTGATGCCGTCGATCACCATTTGCACATTCCTGACGCTGACGAATTCATTCAAACTGTTCGACCAGAACTTAGCTTTGACCGGAGGAGCTCCTTCAGTCATGCTTGAGAACACCAAGGTCAACATGACAGAGCTGCTCGCGCTGAATATCTTCTCAACATACAACATCAATAAGAATTATCACGGTGCCGCACAGGCTAAGGCCGTGGTATTCTTCATTCTTGTTGCGGTGCTGGCACTCGCTCAGCAGAGAGCTACCAGGAGCAAGGAGGTGCAGCAATGAATAAAAAGCACAATAAGAAATTTACTCCGCTCAGCAAGGTCGTCTCTGCGATATTCGTTGTGCTGTGCATAGCATGGATAATGCCGATCTTCGAGGTAGTAATAAACTCGTTCAAGTCGAATGCATCAATCAATACAAATGCATTCTCGCTTCCTACTGCAGAAAGCTTTGTAGGATTCGCGAACTACATAAAGGGCATGACTTTCGGTAATTATCCGTTCATGAAGTCCGTCGGATACAGCTTTTTCATCACGATTGCTTCGGTATTCCTGATACTGCTGTTCACATCGATGTCTGCATGGTACATTGCCCGTGTAAACTCAAAATTTGCCAACATTTTCTACTATCTCTGCCTGTTCAGCATGATCGTTCCTTTCCAGATGGTGATGTTCACTCTGACGTTCACGGCAGATAATCTGAAGCTGAATACACCTTGGACTATCCCGGTCGTATATCTGGGATTCGGAGCGGGACTTGCGATATTCATGTTTGCGGGCTTCGTAAAAGGCCTGCCTCTTGAGATAGAGGAGGCGGCCGCGATAGATGGTTGCGGACCGATACGTACGTTCTTCTCAGTAGTCCTGCCTATGCTGAAGCCGACACTTATTTCAGTCGGCATCCTTGAGACCATGTGGGTGTGGAATGACTACCTGCTCCCGTACCTTGTACTCGACAGGACCAAATACATGACGATCCCTATCCATGTACAGTATCTCAAGGGAAGCTACGGCTCGGTAGACCTCGGCGCTACGATGGCGGTAATCATGCTTTCCATGCTGCCGATCATCATCTTCTACATGGCGCTCCAGAAGCACATCATCAAGGGTGTGGCTGCAGGAGCCGTAAAGGGTTAATCTTATGAAAAATACAGAGCGCACAGCAGGAATACTTATGCCACTATTTTCCATCCCGTCTCCGTACGGGATCGGGACTCTCGGTCTTGAGGCAAGGAAGTTTGTCGACTTTCTGCACGCCGCGGGACAGAGCTGCTGGCAGATGCTTCCGGTAGGACCGATAAGCTACGGAGACTCTCCGTATCAGAGCCTTTCGTCTTACGCCGGCAATCCGTATTATGTGGATCCGGATATCCTGATCGAAGACGGACTGCTGACGAAAGAAGAGGTAAGCTCCCCGGATTTCGGACAGGATCCTGAAAAGATCGATTACGGAAAGCTTTACGAGAACAGGATCGGACTGCTCAGAAAGGCAGCCCGGAGAGGCATTGCCAGAGACAGGGAGGCGTTTTCCGCTTTCATCAGAAAGAAAGCGTGGCTTCCTGATTACGCGCTCTTCATGGCGCTGAAACAGCACTTCGATTCACGCCCGTGGTTCGAGTGGCCTGATGAGGACATAAGGCTGCACAGACCTGAGGCCTGCGCAAAATGGAGAAGTGAGCTCCGCGAAGAAGTGGAAATGTATGAATACATACAGTTCCTGTTCTATCGCCAGTGGGCACAGCTGAAGGCATACGCAAATGATGCCGGCATCTCCATTATCGGTGATCTTCCGATATATGTTGCGCTTGATTCCGCAGACGTCTGGGCAGAACCTCACTGGTTCCGGCTGGATGAAAAGAACATTCCCGTAGAGGTTGCCGGAGTTCCGCCTGATCTGTTCAGCGCGGACGGACAGCTTTGGGGAAACCCGCTGTATGACTGGGATGCAATGGAGGCAGACGGTTTCAGCTGGTGGGTCCGCAGGATAGCCGGTGCGGGAGAACTGTTCGACAGGATACGCATCGACCACTTCAGAGGGATCGAGAGTTATTTCGCCGTTCCATATGGAGAGACTTCCGCACGGAACGGACACTGGGTCAAGGGACCCGGGATCCGGCTCGTGGACACACTTAAGGAACGTTTCCCGCAGCTTGATTTCATAGCGGAAGACCTTGGCTATTCAACACCTGAGGTCAGGCAGCTGCTTAAGGAATCAGGATTCCCGGGCATGAAGCTGCTGGTAGCCGCTTTTGACGCCATGAATACCACGGCATTCAGGCCTCATAATTTCGTAAGCAACTGCATTTGCTATACCGGCACTCATGACAACCACACGCTGGCAGGCTGGCTTGCAATAGCTGGCGAGGAGGAACTGTCAACTGCAAAGCAATACTTCGGTCTGAACGAAGAGGAAGGCTTCTGCAGGGGAGTCCTCCGCGGGGGCATGAGTTCCGTTGCGAGGCTGTTCGTCGCACAGATGCAGGACTGGCTGGAACTCGGCGATGAGGCCAGGATAAACGCACCGGGAGTACCTATGGGTAACTGGACCTGGAGGATGAGACCCGGCGCAGCCACAGAAGAACTCGCTGAGGAAATATTAAAAATGACCCGGCTTTACGGCCGGACAGCTCCGGAATAACTACCAACTAAAGGGCGCCTGATCACTCCACGATCTGATCTTTCGTCCTAAAGAAAGGAGGAACTATCCGCCGGCTCGCGGTGCGGCAGTGTGGAGACCTGTCGTAATGCGGCGCGTCCCTTGCGGGCGGTCGCGAGGCACTCGGGAGGAGTCCCGTTTGTCAGGGCTGTATATATGGCAGAAGTAATCATAAAAGGGTTAAAAAAGGTATATGACAACGAGGTAACTGCAGTCCATGACGTCAACATCGATATCAAGGACAAGGAGTTCATCGTACTGGTCGGACCATCGGGCTGTGGTAAATCCACAACGCTCCGCATGGTAGCAGGACTTGAGGACATCAGCGGCGGCGAACTTTATATCGACGGCAAGCTGATGAACGATATCTCGCCTAAGGACCGCGATATCGCAATGGTATTCCAGAGCTATGCTCTGTATCCGCATATGACGGTCCGTGAGAACATGGCCTTCGCCATGAAGCTGAAAAAGGCTAAACCGGATGAGATCGATAAGAAAGTAAATGAAGTCGCGGAGATCCTCGACATCACACAGTATCTGGAGCGCAGACCAAAGGCTCTGTCCGGCGGTCAGCGCCAGCGTGTTGCTATCGGCCGCGCCATGGTACGTGATCCTAAGGTGTTCCTCATGGACGAGCCTCTTTCGAATCTCGACGCTAAGCTGAGAAACCAGATGCGTGCTGAGATCATAAAGCTCCGTCAGCGCATCAACACCACGTTTATGTATGTAACGCATGACCAGACAGAAGCCATGACTCTCGGCGACCGTATCGTTATCATGAAGGATGGATATGTGAACCAGATAGGCACGCCTCGTGATGTGTTCAACAAGCCGGTCAACCTTTTTGTTGCGGGATTCATAGGAATGCCTGTGATGAATTTCTTCGAAGGATGCAGGCTGCTGCTTGAGGGCGGAAAGTACTATGCGGAGATACGCGGAGTAAAATTTGAACTCTCGGACTTCCAGCAGAAAGCGCTTAAGCATAATGGTCAGGCGCCATGCGACATAATTGCGGGTATCCGTCCGCTGCACATCCGTGTCGGTTCAGGCGAACTTACAGCTGTGATCGAAGTATCCGAACTCCTTGGTTCCGAGTACAACCTCCATGCCCGCAGCGGAGATGATGAGGTCGTAATGGTCATCCCGACCATCGGACTGGCAGAAGATGTTTCGATGGGAAGCAAGGTGCACTTCGATGTGATGCCTGAGCTCATCCAGCTCTTCGATAAGGAGACAGGAAAGAACCTCATCTGGTACGATAAGGAATCGGCAGAGGCTCATGCACCTGTATG
>JBGUJM010000047.1:0-3070 GCA_045113935.1 Anaerovoracaceae bacterium | reverse complement strand
TGTTGCAGGCTCGCCCGCTACTGTCTTGCTCTGCGCCTCGAATACAGTGTTTTCGAAGGTTGCTGTGTAGGTCACACTTCCTGCTTCGGTGCAGGTCGGTGCTGTGACTTCACTTGCCGCTTCTGCTGTTTCAGTCTCGACATGGGTCGCGTCGTTACCGCATATGCGTGATGCTGTCACTGATTCGTTGTCTGCCGCCCATTCATATGTAGCTTCGCCCCAGTCATGTCCGAGCGCATCGATGTTTGCCTCGGTCTTGGTCTGTGTCTCGAATGCTTCGCTAGTGAACTCCCCAGTGTAGGTCGTCTCGCCCTTTGCCTCGCAGGTAGCTTCCTTCGTCACCGAGCTGGTCGTATTGACTGTCTCTGTCTCCACATGAGTCGCATCGTTATTACAGATGCGTGTGGCTGTCACGCTGCTGTTGTCATCCGCCCAGATGTATGTGGCTGCATCCCAGTCATGACCTGTCGCTGGGATCTCAACAGTCTTACTGTCCTCATGCGCTGATCCGTCAGGGCTGACTCCTGCCTCCACTGATGCGGTATAAACAGTGCTGCCTGCCTCTTCACATGTCGGATCTGTGGTCACGCTTGTGACTGTTGCATTAACAGTCTGCTTGTCGCCACATTCAGTGCAGGTGAAAGTAGCTGTTGCTGCAGTGTAGCCACTGGCATCGTCACCGGTCCATGCCCATTCAGGATCACCATATTTGTGATCGCAGGTGATGATTACCTGGGTCTTCACGAAGATCCTTACTTCAGAGCCACTGCCGGAACTTGAAGCTGTTTCGAATGTTCCGTTACTGTTTGTCAGATATCTGCTGCTGCCGATCCGGAGCTTCCCGCCTGTATAAGTAATTGCACGACCGGAGCCGGAGGCTCTAGGTAAATATGAATTGCTCTCATAGCTGAGGTAACGGGAATTATTAGTCATATACTGATCAGAGCCGGAGTATTTCCATGCTACACCCTCATCATCAGTAACGATATATGCATTGTCTGTTCCTGAGGCAGGAACAACCTCAAGAGTTATGCTTCCGGTGTTTCCTGAGGAAGTACCGCTGACATTCTTTACAGCATATACTGAACTATTGTCCTTAGTGACTGCAATAATGTATTCTTTGCCATCCTGGAAGCTGTCTGTTTCAATATATCTGGTTTCAACTCTGACTGATGGATCAACCAGCATGCTGGTTTCACCTGTTGAACGAACCGTGAATAAATTCAACGGTGTGCTTGAGCTTCCTTCTTCGTGAGTCATGTATTTATCACTCGAAGCGGTGGAAGAGGCATTTGAGCTCTTTAATGTGCTGCCATCTATCTCCCAGCCTTCAAGTGTACCTTCAAGAACCCATACATCAGGAGTATCATCCAGTTTCAGGTCTCCTGAATAACCACCAGTGCTGTTGCTTGTATAAGTAGCATTCAGGTATTTCCCGTCAAGACTCATGATGTAATAGCCGCCGTCGGTCTCCTCTATGATCCAGCGGATATTATCCGCCGCCTCATCGCCTGCCTCGTAAGGAACTCCGGAAAGACCGGTATAATAGTATCTCTGTGAACCACTTCCGGCGTTTTCAAGGCGGTCAGAAGAGGTATCTGTGCTCAAAGCATACTCTCCGATCGTGATGATGTATGTTTGCTGGAAAGCAGCCGGAGTTACTGTAACTGTACAAGTTGCTGTCTTCGCTCCGTCTGCGCTCGTTGCAGTGATAGTGGCAGTACCTTCAGACACTCCCTTCACCAGACCGTTTTCATCAACGGTAGCAACAGAAGTGTTATCGCTTTCCCATGTTACCTTCTTGTTGGTAGCATTTTCCGGAGTGAGTGTTGCAGTCAGCTGTACTGTCTTTCTTGCTTCAATGGTTTTCTCAGCCGGTTCAACTGAAATACCTGTTACCGGTACAGGATCGCTTACTTCTTCAATTGTAACTTCATCAGCATTGCTTTCTGAACGTACGGTAAACAGATTCGCAGGGCTTTCCTCATATCCTATGTATTTGTCACTGGTAGCGGTCCGAGATGCATTTGTGCTCTTCAGCTTGCTTCCATCGACTGTTCCGTCTGAAATAGAAGCCCCGGAATCAAGCACCCAAACATCAGGTGTGTCATCCAGCTTGAGATCACCTGTTCCTGAATTGTTGCCGGATACATAGGTTGCATTCAGGTAGCGGCCATCCAGACTCTTGATATAATAACCGCCGTTGGTCTCCTCTATGATCCAGCGGATACTATCATCTGCTTCATCACCGGATGTGTAAGGAACACCAGCCAATCCTGTATAACTGTAACTGCTGGACCCGCCCTGAGCAGAATTAGGTGATCTGTTGATGCTCAAAGCATTCCCATCGATTACGATCACATAGTTTGGATCAGTGGACGTGCTTGGAGTAACAGTGACCGTACATGTCGCTGTCTTGCTGCCGTCGGCGGTCGTTACTGTGATAATGGCAGAACCTTCAGAAACTCCCTTCACCAGACCGTCTTCATCAACAGTGGCAACAGAAGTGTTATTGCTGCTCCAGGTAACCTTCTTGTTGGTTGCATTTTCCGGAGCGACAACAGCGTTCAGCTGAACCTTTTTTCTTGCTTCCACAGTTGTTTCAGTCGGATCGACAGTAACACCCGTTACAGCTATCTGCTCCGTTACTTCTTCAAACAGGTATACTTCTCTCGGGCTTGTTGAGGAAGTTGCGTTCGGTGAAGATTGGAAATTACCATCGTTATATGTACTATAGTAAATATAATAGGTGTTGTTGCCGTTTCTGCATGTAAGCTTGCTGTCAGTACCGTAGACAAATGTTCTGTTAGCAGGTGCTGAAGTCGACAGTGTCAGTGAGTTGTTTCCTGCTGAAATGTAGCGGCCGTTGTTGCTGATAGCGCTTATGGTCGAACCGCTGCCTTCAGTGGCAAATACCAGATTTTCATTGTCTGTATAAATGACATCACCTTCGATTTCAACAGATGTTTTAGCAACAGAACCGTTATTGTTCGTCAAAGCATATGCTTCGCCGGAGTTCTTATTGGCAATGATGTAGTTCTTTCCCGGCTCCAGTGTGTCTGTCAGCACA
>JBGUJM010000046.1:0-2017 GCA_045113935.1 Anaerovoracaceae bacterium | reverse complement strand
GATTTATGGAGCGGGTGAAGGGAATCGAACCCTCGACGTAAGCTTGGGAAGCTCAAGTTTTGCCATTAAACTACACCCGCATATGGTGTGCCCGCATGCTCGAGGGCACTTTGTTATTATAAACTATTTATCCCAGTTCTGCCATAGTTTCTTTTATCAGTACCGGAAGCTTTCTGCAGTTCTTTTCTGATACTGCGGCGACAGATACTCTGACTCCTCCATCGACAGGGATAAGGAAAACATCTTTCTCTGCCAGTGCGTTGATGAGTTTATCCGGATCTGAGTACGGTATGGTCACAAAGAAACCTGCACGGAACGGAACGGTATCCAGTCCGGTCTCCGTAGCTGCTGCCTCGAACGCCTTGCCTCTTGCTAACAGGATATCCCGCCATTCTTTCCTCTGGGCATCAGTCTCTGCCAGAAGCTCAGGCTCGCTGTAGATCTTCTCGATAACTGTCTGCGGTGCCCTTGGAGAATTGGACCATGCTGTTCTGGCTGAGAAAGAGCATACTTTCTCGAATTCATCCGCCACTTCAGGGCTGTGCGCAAGACATATCATTGCACCGCATCTTGCGCCGTACATTGTAAATGTTTTGGACGCACTGTAGGCAATGATCGGAAGGATATTGGCTCTGAGATTATCGATCACCCGAAGGAATTCCCTCGTCTCAGCTTCTTCACCGGCAAAATCCATGTACGCTGCATCACATACAAGTGCTACTTTCTTATCGAAGTCTACACTATCGAGCACACTCTTAACTCCAAACCAGTCGTCCATCGAAAGAGAATAGCCGGTCGGATTGCCCGCAGGAGTATTGAGCACGATAACAAGATATTCCTGATTGCGGAGCAGCTTACTGACCTTATAGCCGAAGTCGTCTATATTGAACTTACCCTCCTCATCGAACATTTCGAAAGTCTCAAGCGACTTTCCCTGTTCTGCAGCGATAGTCTTATACGGACTCCAATACCAGTCATGTGTGAGGATCCTGTCTCCCGGGCATGAGTAATTCGCTATCGCAGTTCTGACAGCGCCGGTTCCTCCCGGTGTTGCTATGACTCTGACAAAGCTGTTTGGCTCATACGGACCGAAAGCCGCTTTCTTCACTGCCTCTCTGAACCCCGGCGTTCCCGCGATCGGAGCATATTCGGCAAAGTCAGCGCCGGACAGCGATTTCATGACTTTCTCTACTGAATCAAGAATGACAAGATTTCCGTCATCATCATACAGCGCACCTACTGTGGCATTGATAACAGCATCTCTGCCTTTTTCTGCGATAGCCGCTTTCGCTCTTCCTGTCGCGGCAAAATTCCTGTCTTCCGCCGGTATCTCCCTGCCGTTGAACGCTGCCATTGAAGTGATCATTTTGTTGTCTTTCCTCTTTTCCTCTGCATCCGCCTTTGCTGTTCTGCGGCCGATCACAACTCTCTTGATCTTCTCACCCAGACCGCTGAATTTTGCCTCGTATTCCGTCTCTATATTGAAACGCGCTCTCTCCTCCGGATCCTCTATGGACATGACTACCGCATGCAGATCTCTGGTGATGTCCAGCACCTTGAGATCAGCCGCCATGATCTCCAGCAGAGACCATTCGAAGAAGTCAGTATTGTCTGTTTTGAATGTGACGGTCCCATTCTCTGAAAGCACATCGAAATATGACTTCAGCCTGCTGCGGTATGTGAGACGCCGTCTGTACCAGTAGTTCTTAGGAAGCGGATCGCTGAAATTGAGATATATGCCCTGTACCTCTGAGGGTCCGAACCAGTCTCCGAGATCCTCGGCGAATTCAGGGGTGAACACGACATTGTCGAGGCCTCGTTCTCTGATCTTCTCCATGGCTCTGAGCATGACGCTCATGTTTCCTTCTATGGCAACGAAAAAATGATCCGGCTCTCTTGAAGCCAGTTCGCTGATGAACCGGCCTTTGCCGCATCCGATCTCAACAAATACAGGACGTCCTCCGGACCTTTGGACCCACTTGCTTTTCATCGCAGCCGGATCTCTGATCAGGATATC
>JBGUJM010000045.1:0-4282 GCA_045113935.1 Anaerovoracaceae bacterium | reverse complement strand
AGAGACAGAGATAGCGGATACAGAAGACGAGGACGTCGTCAGTGACAGCGATCCGCCTGAAGAAGAGGCAGCAGAAGAGACCGGCAGTGTCGAAGACAGCGACGTCGGTGATGAAGGGTCATCCGATGCAGAAGCAGTTGAAGACAGTGATGAGGCAGAAGAAGTTCCGCTGACGAAGGAGTCGGCAGGAACCGCCAAGGCAGCGAAGGCAGAAGGCACCACCGTTCTCGCGTTCAGTTCTGATGTACACAACAAGAGTGATAACCAGGCTGCAAACCGTATGGGAACGATGGTAGATATCATTGAGAGCAAGGATGGAGATGTCGATGCCTTTGGTATGTGCGGTGACATGGGTGATGGCAGCGCGAATGAGTCGAATTTCTATACATACTCGAAAGCAGTTATGGATTCCGTCGCAAGTAAAGATGTCGATGGAGTCTATACAACCGGAAACCATGAGTTCTATAACGGCAATTTCGCTTCAACAACTAATAGTCTGAAAAGCAGATTCATAGTAGGTGATGTCGGTAAGGAAGGTGATAATTATATCATCTACTGCATGGGCACAACTAACTGGAATAACAATCAGGATAATTTTACCACTGAGCAGATCAACGCTCTTGAAAGTTTTTTGAACAGTACCGGGAATGACAAGCCTATTTTCGTTCTGGTCCACTTCCCGCTGCATCGTTACAGTTCCCGTTCTACAACGAATGCTGACAGAACTATCGATGTACTGAATGCTGCTGCGGACAGCGGTAAAAAGATCGTTCTTCTCTGGGGTCATAACCACTCTTATTCCGACACCAATTACGATCAGATCTATGAACCTGGTGATACCATCACTTATAACAGCAGCGGCAGTTCTAAAGAAATCAAATTCTATTATGGCGCCGCCGGCTGCGGCAGTGACAGTGAATACGGAACAGGCAGCGCATACGTAAAGGGAAAAGCTCTTGCTGTAACGATCAACAGCAAAGATCAGCTGTCATTCACATATTACGATGCAAACGCCAATAATGTAACAGAAGGCGGTACATATACCGAGCAGGATCCTGTCTATCCGACAAGCATTTCGGTTTCACCTGAGACTCTTGAAGTCGAGGCAGGCAGAACCAGCAAAACCACTCTTTCAGTTTCATACGAACCAGCCGAAACTAACCAGAAAGGAGTTACCTGGACCAGCAGCGATCCTTCTGTTGCAACAGTTACAAACGGCAGAGTAAAGGGTGTTTCTGAAGGTACTGCAACGATAACAGCGACATCAGCTGACGGTTCCTGCACGGATACCTGTGAGGTGACTGTAACTGCGCCATCAGGTGATCAGGTCAATTACATCATCAGGATCGGTAACTATGTACTGAGTACTGAAAGATCAAGTGATACAGCAAATGGCGGCAGTGGTGGTTACGGCGGAGGCAATACTTATACCGGCCTTGCTGCTGTAGATTACTCGTCTGCTGCAAGCGGTGATGACTCGATACAATGGGTCATTGAGGAGTCTGATGACGGCACCGGATACTATATCATGAGTCTGGATGGCAGATATCTGAACGCTACCTATTCATCAAGCGGCGGCGGATGCGGTGGCTCCGGCAGCTCAACGAGCGATCTTAAGCTGGATGACACTAAAGATGTCTGGGTGCTCGACAGCGGCATTGATCTCGACAGCTGGGAGGTCGAAGGCAGTTATCTCAAGAGCAGCAACACTGACAGATACCTTTGTGAAGAGACCGGAACAAACGGCTCTCACCTGTTCTCTGTACGTTCCAGAGACAATGCCGACTCGACCAGTATTGAAGATGCCGGAAGTTTAGGCGATGAGGTCAAGGCAACAGCAATTGACGTTTCACCGGAAACAGCAACTATTGAAACAGGTTCAACAAAGAACCTTACTGTAACATATAATCCGGAGAACACAACAAATAAGAAAGTCACGTGGACCAGCAGCGATACTTCCGTTGCTACAGTAAGCTCATCCGGCGTAGTTACCGGCGTCGCTAATGGTACTGCTGTGATTACTGCGACTTATGCAGGCGATACGACAATTACAGATACCTGCACAATTACGGTCAAAAAGGCTTCAGGTTCCGGTGTCACGCCGGAATCCGGCAAGAATTACGTCATCCTCGCCAGTGATGGCTACGCATTGACATCCGAAGGCGAAGAGGTCGGATATCACAACGGCTCCGGCGATCAGGTCTATTATTACTATGGCCTGGCCGGGGAAGAATATACCATAGGCGAAGATGTTGCGCCTGACCGTCTGCTCTGGACATTCACTGCAAGCGATGACGGCACCGGCTACTATATCCAGGATCAGAATGGCAAATATCTGAATGCTACATATGAGTCCAACAATGAGGGAGGCTATACAGGACGGCTGAAACTGGACAGCACACCGGATATCTGGGTCATCAGCGGTGCGTCTTCAGGAGGTACAGTAAATGCGAACATTCTGAAGAGTACGAATGCATCTGAATCTGCATCAAGTCCAAAGTATCTGACACACGGCAACGGTGATAACGGTGGCGATAATACTAATATTTTCACCGTGAGATCTGAGGACAACGCAACTTCTGCCACATTCTATGAATATAATGACGATGGCACATACGTGGATGATCCTGATGATCCTCCGACACCGCAAGATGGCGACCGTTACGAAGAAGTAACCAGCCTTGAAGATGGCAAGGAGTATATTATAGCCGTAACAAAAGACGATGGCAGTGTCTACGCTGTCAGAAGCGCAGGCGGAAGCAATCAGGTGACATCGGCAGTACTTGATGTTACGGTAGCATCCGGAGGAAATGCGGCGTACATTATTACTGATGATACAGCTGTTGCATGGAAATACACAGCTTCAAACAAATATCTTGCTAATGATGGCGTTTACTTCTATCCGACGAGCAGCCGGGGTGTACAGACGTATTCCAGCGGCAGGGCTCTGGAATTCGCTGACGGCAAAATGTATTTTGAGTCAAGCAGTTCCGGAAGGTATTATCTGACTTTCAGTGACGGCTCATTCAACACCACCAATAGTGAATCAGGTGCCGAGACTATCCGCATATTTGCGAAGACTGATGGATCCACACCGATCGATCCACCGACACCGGGAGATGGAGATAAATATGAGCTGGTCAGCAACCTCGAGGATGGCGGAGAGTATCTGATCGTCAACGCTAATTCCGGCTCTGCTTACGCCCTGAAGAATCCGGGAACCAGCGGGACGAATATAGCGAACTCAAGTTACAAGACATCCGTAACGGTCGAGAATGGGAATTACATAATAACAGGCGATACGGATATCGTCTGGACCGCAACAACAAATGGCTCAGGATTCAATCTGGCTAACAATGGACTCTATCTTGAGGGCGCAAGCGGAAACGTGAGCGTGGTCAGCAGTCTGCAGTACAATACCAGACATTGGACTTATAACGACAGCAATTACCTGCAGCATACCGGCGGATCAAATACTTACACACTCAGATACAGCTCCAGCAACAGCTATTTCCAGGGCTCAACGAGTAACACAAGTGCTGTATATCTGTTCAAGAAGGTCACCGAAGACCACACTCACACCTATGGTGAACCGGTCTACGAATGGGCAGAAGATAACAGCACATGCACAGCTACAGCGACATGCTCAGGCTGTGATGAAAGTACGGATGGTCATACAGTAACAGAGACAGTCAATGCTTCTCATGCAGTGACAGCAGAAGCTACCTGTACTGAAGCCGGATCTGAAACCTATACGGCGACATTCACCAATGAATTGTTCAAAGAGCAGACTAAGGCTGTTGAGCTCCCAGCGACAGGTCATGACTGGGATGCAGCCACATACATCTGGGCGGATGACAACAGCAGTGTGACAGCCACACGCATCTGCAACAATGATGCGACTCATGTGGAGACAGAGACAGTCAATACGACCAGCGAGGTGACGAAGGAAGCGACCTGCGAGGCAAAGGGCGAGACGACCTACACTGGGGAGTTCACTAACGCTGCATTCGAGACACAGACCAAGACCGAGGCAAACATTGACGCGCTCGGCCATGACTGGGGAACTCCGACCTACGAATGGGCGGAGGATAACAGCAGTGTGACAGCATCACGCTTATGCGCGATCGACGCGACCCATGTCGAGACCGAGACAGCAGAAGCGGCAAGCGAAGTCACAGCACCGACCTGCACAGAAGCAGGAAGTGTGACCTACACAGCAACCTTCGAAAACACTGTATTCGAGGCGCAGAGCAAGACAGTAGCGGGCGAGCCTGCAACA
>JBGUJM010000044.1:0-1815 GCA_045113935.1 Anaerovoracaceae bacterium | reverse complement strand
ACATTCTCGAGTCCTGCCGCGCCGTCAATATGTGAGATGTTTCCGGCTTTCTCATAGTAATCTATGAGCGGCTTTGTCTCGTTGTTGTATACTTCGATTCTGTTAGCAGCGGTTTCCTCGTTGTCATCCTTTCTCTGGATCAGCTCTGCTCCGCAAACGTCGCAGATGCCTTCCTGTTTCGGCGGGATGTTCACAACATGGAATGACGCGCCGCACTTGCTGCAGACTCTTCTGCCTGTCAGTCTGATCATCAGCTCTTCTCTGTCAACGTCGATATCGAGCACGTGATCGATCTTGCTTCCCTTTGCTTCCAGGAACTTATCCAGTTCCTCAGCCTGGAACACTGTCCTCGGGAAACCATCGAGCAGGAATCCGTCTTTGCAGTCGTCTTTGTTCAGTCTGTCGGTTGCGATTTCAACTACCAGTTCATCCGGAACCAGCTGGCCTTTGTTCATGTATTCCTGAGCCTTCTTGCCGAGCTCTGTTCCGTTCTTGATGTTCTCTCTGAAAATGTCGCCTGTTGAGATATGAGGAATGTCATACTTCTCAATGATTCTGGCGGCCTGGGTGCCTTTGCCTGCTCCCGGAGGGCCTAACAGTATTAAGTTCATCTTATACCTCCTAATGTTTCAGCTATTTGAGGAACCCGCTGTAGTTTCTCATAACCATCTGGTTCTCAAGCTGTTTCATTGTATCAAGTGCAACACCGACTGCGATCAGAAGCGATGTGCCTCCGAAGTGGAAGGACAGGCCTCCCAACTGGCTGACGATGGTTGGCAGGATCGCTACCAGCGCCAGGAATATTGCACCAACAAACGTGATTCTTGTCATTACTCTGTTCAGGTATTCAACCGTTGTTTTGCCAGGTCTGATGCCCGGGATAAATCCGCCGTTTGCCTTCAGATTCTGAGCAACCTCCATCGGGTTGAATGTTACTGATGTATAGAAGTAAGTGAAGAATATGATCAGTACTGCGTTGAACGCCGCATATACCCATACGCCCGGTGAACCTGTCGGCGCAAGCCATTTCTCGACCCACATAGCCGCGTCACCCTTCGCATTCATGAAGTAGGTGATCGTCAGCGGGAACTGCAGAAACGCCATTGCGAAGATGACCGGGATAACGCCCGCCTGGTTGACCTTGAGCGGAATATGCGTTGCCTGTCCGCCGTACATCTTTCTGCCGACGACTCTCTTAGCATACTGTACAGGGATTCTTCTCTGACCCTGCTGTACCATGATGATTCCTACGATAACTGCTGCGCAGAAGAGCAGGAATACGATCAATGTGACGATGCTCATGGTGCCTTCTGTGAGCTTGCCCCAGATTTCCTGGCAGGCGGACGGCAGTCTGGCGATGATACCCGCGAAGATGATCAGCGAAATGCCATTGCCGATACCGTGCTCATTGATCTGCTCACCAAGCCACATGAGGAAGGCCGTGCCGGCCGTCAGCACCATGACGATCACGATGACTGAGAATACGTCTGTGCTGATGAGGGCCTGTCTGAACAGTCCGATCGTAACACCGATAGCCTGTACTACCGCCAGAGCGACTGTAAGGTATCTGGTATACTGTGCGATTTTCTTTCTTCCTTCTGTCCCCTCTCTTGACAGCCTTTCCAGTGCAGGAACGGCGATCGTCAGGAGCTGGAGTATAATGGATGCTGTAATGTAAGGTGTGATACTCAGCGCGAATATTGTGAAGTTGCTGAACGCACCTCCCGAGAACAGATTGAACAGAGCAAATAATCCTGTGTCACTGTCAAAGGTCTGTGATAATACTTCCCTGTCCATACCCGGAACCGGTATCTG
>JBGUJM010000043.1:0-9449 GCA_045113935.1 Anaerovoracaceae bacterium | reverse complement strand
GATTTTCCTGCAGCCAATTTAATTCGCGAATGAGAAAAGCCCTCCTTCAGGCGAATGCCTGAAAAAGGACTTTGTCTACGGTCTGAGCCGGGGAAGGTCTTCCCCGGCTTTTAGTATGTGCTGAGTGCAGGTCACTCTACGATCGCATCGTTCACCAGCAGCCTGATGCTGTGGTTGAGATACGGCTTGAACTCTTCAAGTGACATCGGATTCCTGTACAGAACGAGATCATATGTCACTGAGCTTACCATCTCAAGCAATGTAAAGAGCAGGACCTTGAGGTCGCGGATCTTTACGTTGTCGGCATCCAGCATTCCGGTGATGTACTCAACGAAATCGATCAGAGGCGCAGTGTTCTCGTCTTCCAGGCCATAGTATTCATGGGGTGTACGCTGACCGGCTGCAAACAGGCCCCATGAGAGGTGCTTGGAGATAAACCTCGTGAAATGAACATCGCGGGCTACATAATCTACAATGTAGTTAATGATATAGATGAATTTATCTGCAATGTCCACAGCCGCTCCGGAAGAATGAAGATAATCATCCATGCTTTGGCACGCATCCTGAAGAAGCTGGCTGGCTTTGGCACGGATCAACGCGTCGCGGATGTCGGTTTTATCCTTGAAATACAGATAAAAAGTCCCTTTGGCAACACCGGCCTTGCCGGCAATGTCCCGGATCGTTGTTTTACTGAACCCCAGAGTCGTGAAAAGCTCGTACGCGCTGTCGAGCAGAGCCGCTCTTTTCCGGAGTTTGTTCTGCAATGCTTTTCCCATTTTTTTACCCCCGAAATCTTATTATTGTCCCATAGAAAGAGACTATCACCATAATAAAGTCCAGTCAAGACAGAGCGGGAGAAAAATGGATAGATTGAAAAGACAATTGTTATGTGAATGTGTATTTGTGCTATGATTAATGCATGGAATATACAATGCTCAGAATCAAAGTCAATAAGGAAGATCTCGAGAGGACAGAGGCGGCACTGATCGGAAATGGCTTCAGCTCGATGATGATCGATGACCCGGATGATGTCAGGGATATCGCGCAGCATCCGGACACCTACAGATATGATTATCTCAACGAGGCGCTGACAGTTGATCTCGAACGCAGACCTGAGATCACCATATATTTTGCAGATGATGAAGAAGGCCGTGCCGAGCGGGCAAGAGCGGTGAAGATACTGGATCTGTTAGGCGGCAGTGAAGACGGACCCGATCTTATCATCCGGTCGGACCATGCCGGTGATGACAGTGAATGGCTGTACAAGTGGCAGGAGTATTTCAAGCCGGCCAGAGTCGGTGAGCGCATCGTTGTCAAACCGAGCTGGGAGGAGTACGCTCCCGCTGAGGGCGATCTTGTGATCGAGATGGATCCGGGCATGGCATTCGGCAGCGGGCTTCATGAGACAACATCCATGTGCATCAGAGCGCTGGAAAAATGCGTCACAAAAGAAAAATCCGGTGCTGCCCATTCAGCAGGGAGGGTCCTCGATGTCGGCACGGGAACGGGCATACTGGCGATCGCAGCGGTCATGCTCGGTGCGGATGAGGCTCTCGGTATAGATATAGATACGGATGCAGTCAGAGTCGCGGAAGAGAACATAGCACATAACGGACTTTCGGACAGGATCACCGTGCAATACGGGGATCTTACGGAAGGTGTGGATTATACGGCGGATATCATAACAGCTAATCTCATGGCAGATCTTGTCATCCGGCTGACTCCTGCGGCAGCGGAGCATCTTGTGAAGGGAGGCGTATATATCACATCAGGTATACTGGATACCAAGGAAGAAACCGTAAGCGGAGCAATACGCGACGTCGGATTCACCATTGAGCAGGTGCTCCATGATGGCGAGTGGTGCGCGGTCATAGCACGCAAACAATAGATATCAGGGGGAGGATATTATGGTAAAAGAAGTCAATATGCAGAAGATGCTGGCAGATGCCACTGAGAACTTTACTACGGGATTCATGTGTTCGGAGTCCGTGCTTGAGGTCCTGAACAGACACTATGAGCTGGGGATCGGAGAGGAAGCCATTGCTCTGTCGACAGGGTTCCCGTACGGATTCGGAGACGGAGGCAATGTGTGCGGAGCCGTTGCGGGCGCGACGATGTGTCTTGGTAAGGTGTTTGGCAGAACAGTCAAAGGAGACCCGGCATTCAGGAAATGCATCGATCTGGTCAGAGAACTCAACGAAGATGTGGCGGAGAATTATGTCAGCAGCATCTGTCCCGAACTGATACATGACTACCAGTTTACCGATCCCGAGCGCAAGAAATTCTGTACCGGTATCGTTCATACATGCATAAAATCATTTGCAAAGATCATGGAGCGTGAGTGTAATGTCAAGGTCATATATTGATTGACTCGAAGCTCTACAGCTAGTAAAATTTATATGTATCGAAGCCTGACTGCCGGCTGGAAGGCAGCTACTTGGAAAAAGGAGGAAAAATTCCCATGGAAATGACCGATATTTTGAAAATGATGCTCAACAGCGGCGCTGCAGAGCAGGTAAGTAAGGAGACCGGAATTTCGGTAACTGACGCAGCAGAGGTAATGGAAGATCTGCTTCCTGTACTCCTCAAGGGAATGCAGGGACAGGCTAAGAACAAGGATACTCAGCAGAGTTTCCTGAAGGCTCTGGAAGATCATGGCAAGCAGGATACAAGAGATATGTCCAAGTTCATCAGAAACGTTGATACTGATGACGGAGCTAAGATCGTAAAACATCTTCTCGGACCTGAAGAAGAAGTTGTTGCCGCTAAGGCTAAGAAGAAGAGCGGACTCGATACCAAGACCATTCTTAAGATCATGGCTATTCTTGCACCGCTGCTGATGTCCAAGATGGGTAATACCGCAAGAAATTCAGCTCAGAAGTCTGATTCTTCCGATATGCTGGGAGTTGTAGGCGGACTTCTGGATGGAGTAGACGCAGGCGACGTTATCAAGCTTGCAAGCCTTCTCCTCAAGTAGTTCAGAAAGAACGAAGACACAAATGATCCGCCGGGCGTATGCCTGGCGGGTTTTTTCTCACAAAAATAAGTTGACAGGGGGACATTTATGGAATGCTTCAGCTGGGAGTGCAGCACTAAGGTAAAGTTCGGACAGGGTTGTGTCAGTGAACATCTGCCGGAGATGGTCAGAGCTTTCTGCCCTGACGGACGCAATATAATGTTGGGATACGGCAGCGGATCTGTTAAAAAAAACGGCTCGTATGACGATGTCATGCGTGTACTGACATCAATGGGATATAGGCCGGCAAAAGAGAAAGACGCATCTGCGGGATGGCAGATCGCAGAGTTTTCCGGGATCATGTCCAATCCGACGCTTGCCAAGATGAGAGAAGGAGCTGAGCTTGCGCGCAGATATGATGCCGGTCTGATCATAGCCATAGGAGGAGGGTCAGTCATGGACTGCTGCAAAGCGGCAGCAGTGCAGGCGCTCTATAACGGCGATGCTTGGGAAGACTTCTGGATGCAGGGGAAGCCTATGACGCACAGCATCATTCCGTGCGGTGTCGTGGTAACCATGCCTGCGACAGGGAGCGAGGTCAATGGCTGCGCCGTTCTCACCAATGAGGAGACGAAGATAAAATGCGACAGGGATTATCCGGAGATGAATCCTGCTTTTGCTCTGATGGACCCGGTGTATACGCTAAGTATGCCGCTCCGTCAGCTCAGAGCCGGAACCTTTGATATACTCTCACATATCATGGAGACGTATTTCAGCTTTCCGCTCTATGCCAATCCGGCAGACGATATTTCTGAAGGGCTCATGAGGGGCCTTATAAGAGATTATCGCGCGGCGCTTGCGGACCCGGAAGATCTGCAGGCGAGGAGCAATATCATGTGGACGGCATCGCTTGCGGAGAACCGTATCATCAAGACGGGCAAGAGCAAGGATTTTCAGGCGCACAACATGGAACATCAGCTGTCTGCATATACCGGCTGCAATCATGGAGAAGGTCTGGCCGTACTCCATCCGGCATACTACAGACATATATATAAGGAAGGGATCCCGAAATTTGCCGCGTGGGCACGGACTGTATGGGGGCTCGAAGGAGATGATGAAGAGTCTCTGGCTCTTGCAGGGATAGAAGCTCTGGCAGACTTCATCAGAGAAGCAGGACTTCCTGCAACGCTGCGTGAGCTGGGATTCGGGGAGAAAGAAAAGGAAATGCTCCCGGAGATCGCGGAGTCGTGCTTTGTCTCGGGAGGAGCATTCAGACAGATGACGGCAGCAGATATTCTTGAGATATATGAAGATTGTTGGTAAAATATCTGTGTGCGCCGGGCGGTGCGCACGGATGCAGGGAATAAGGATACTAACACAGAGGATACAAGGCAATGGCATCAAATAAGAAATCTCTTGATCAGAATCGCAGAGATGCGATGTACTGGGCTGAAGAGTGGCGCATCAAACAAAAAAGACGGAAAATTTTTATCGGCATCGGAGCGGTTGTCCTGGCCGTTGCACTGGGATTCCTCATCAACTATATATCAATTCTTGGCTCAAGGACCATATTCAGCTCCGAAGAGGAGATGCGTGCATACGTCCAGGGAAGATTTGCCAATGATGTGTATGAAGATTTCCATTTTGACGGAGACAATGTCACGCTGACTTATTACAGCGTTTCCCATTATGACAAAGAATATGCCGAGAGATGGGGTTACGCGGAGTACGGTGACTCTGTCTACGAAGACAAGGTCGTGAAATGGGATTACCGCAGAGGAGCTATCAAATGTGACTGGATGGACGATATTACAATAGATAAGGACGGAAATCTGGTCTACTATCATCAGAAATACGTCAAGACAGATAAGCCTGCGCCGGTACCGTTCGACCCTTCAACGCTTGATAACTATAATCCTGGCGGAGAGGAGGAGCCTGCAGAGGAGCCGGATTCCGAAGATCCGGCAGCACAGGAAGAGCAGGCGGCCGCAGAAGAACAGCAGGAGAGTCTGGAAGGGACTGAAGAGGCAGCAGAGGATGCAGGGATCCTGCCGGAAGGAGAGACTGATGCGGTATAAAGCGATAGGTTCCGGTATATGTATTGACTGATTGAATAAAGCGGGAGAGTAAGGTGTAAGGCTCCCGTTTTTGGATTGAAGAAATCTTTCAGGGATGTTATAGTTGCGGGGTAAGGAGGGTGCTGAAAGTGAAACTGACAGTTTACAGAACGAAGAACACAGACCCGTATATTAATCTTGCCATGGAGGAGCATCTGACTTTTTCCTGCGGTGAGGATGAGGTCATGCTGTTTCTGTGGCAGAATGCCCGTACGATCGTCATCGGCCGCAATCAGAATCCATGGCGTGAGTGCAATGTGGAGCAGATCAAGGCAGACGGAGCACGGCTCGCAAGGCGGATGTCCGGCGGCGGCGCGGTCTATCATGACATGGGCAATCTCAATTTTACATTCATAGCCAGAGACGGGATCTATGATATCAGCAGACAGACGGACATCATACTTCTGGCATGCAGACTGATGGGGATCAGCGCTGAAAAGACCGGAAGGAACGACCTGACCGTCGACGGGAAGAAATTTTCCGGACACGCGTACTACTCATCCAACGGATACAACTATCACCATGGAACGATCATGATGAATGTTGACGGGGAAGACATGCCGAAATACCTCAGAGTATCAGAGGCGAAACTCCAGTCAAAAGGAGTTGCCTCGGTCAGATCGAGGGTGACCAACCTGATGGAACACATTCCGGCAGACAGGCTGGCTGAAATATACGGCACAGAGAGCATAGACACAGAGGAACTGCGTACCGCAAAGGCGATAGAAGCGATGCAGAATGCGCTGGTCCGCGCGGCAGAAAGAGAGTACGGATGCAAAGCAGCATCCGCAGAACTTCCGGTCGTGCCGGCTGCCCTGCATCAGAAATACGCTTCCGAAGAGTGGCGGTACGGGACAAGGATCCCGTTCAGCAAAGTGATCGAGCACAGATTCGAATGGGGAGGTGTAGAGATCCAGCTGGATATGAAGGGCGAATACATCCGCAGCTGCCGTCTGTATTCTGATTCTCTGGAAACTGACCTGTTCGGGCAGATTGAAGAGTTGCTCGAAGGCTGCAAATATGACTCCGGAGAGATACTCGGACTCAGGCTGCCTCAGGGAACCTCGGCCACCGGGTATGAAGTCCTCGAACTCATTGCGTCATCAGTAGAATAGGATGGCCGCATCTGATAATTAAGAGAAAAGTAATAGTCAGAACGTATACTTTAATGATAAAATAAACGTTGGCTGACCTGTGTTCAGGAGAACTGCCTGACGGTTCAGCAAACACACGTGATAAGGAGAACAATTTATGGCCGAAATCCTGAAAGGCGCGCCGGTTGTCAAGGCGCTCAGTGAGAGGATGACACATGAAGTTGAGGAGCTCAAGGCACTGGGCGTTCCTCCTACGATCGCCATTCTCAGAGTCGGCGAGAGACACGATGACGTTGAATACGAGAGAAGCGCGATCAGGCGCTGCAATTCTGTAGGCGTCCGCGTTATCACCATGACACTGCCGGCTGATGCGACGCAGGATGAATTCGACAGGGCATTGTCCTCTTTCAACAATGATCCGGGAGTACATGGGATACTTATGTTCATGCCTCTGCCGGAGCAGCTTGATGCTGAGAGAGCACGTATGCTCCTTTCACCTGAGAAGGACATAGACGGAATCACAGACCGTTCTCTCTCCGGTGTTTTCACCAGCACAGAGAAAGGTTTCCCGTCATGTACCGCGCAGGCGACCATGGAAATGCTTCATTACTATGGTATAGATGTCGAGGGCAAGAAGGCTGCTATCATAGGACGTTCACTGGTCATCGGAAGACCGGTCGCAATGATGCTGATGCATGAGAACGCAACCGTTACCAACTGCCATACCAGAACGAAAGACATACCTGCGATCACCAGGAACGCGGATATTCTCATAGTAGCCGCGGGAGACCTGCATCTGGTAGGACCTGAATACATCCATCCTGATCAGATCATCATCGACGTCGGGACCAACTGGGATCCGGTAAGGCAGACAACTTCCGGAGATGTGGATTTTGAACGCGTAGAGCCGCTGGTAAAAGCCATTTCTCCAGTTCCGGGAGGCGTAGGCCGTATCACGACGTGCGTGCTGGTATCTCATGTAATTGAGGCAGCCAAGAGACATGCGAGAAAACAGCCTCTGTATGAAGGGGCAGCCAGATAGCGTCTGGCAAACCATCAGTTATTGCAGATATATTAACCCCCTAATAACCCCAGAAAGGAAAAAGAACAATGAGTGATTATCAGTATGATCTTCTGATTATCGGAGCAGGTCCGGGCGGATATGAAGCAGCATTTTATGCTCAGGAGTTCGGAATGAAGGTGGCAATCGTAGAGAAGGATAAGGTCGGCGGAACCTGTCTCAACAGAGGCTGTATCCCGACGAAGGCTCTGATGCATTCATCGGACGTTTACCGCGATGCTGCTCACGGAGCTGAAGTCGGTGTTGAGGTCGAGGGACTTCATGCCAACCGCGAGAGGATCGGTGAGAGGAAAGACGAAGTTCTCGATACACTTAGAACCGGAATCAGCGGACTTCTCAGGAAGAAAAAGATCGATGTCATCCATGGCACCGGTGTCATCATCGAGCCTCATGTTGTCAGCATTACCACAGCCGAAGGCGGCAATATGATCGTCAGAGCTGAGAACATCATGGTAGCTACCGGATCCAAGCCGTTCATGCCTCCGATCCCTGGAGCTGACCTGCCGGGCGTCATCGACAGCACAGAACTCATCGATATGGGCGGAGCTGAGATCCCGGAATTCGTCATCATCGGCGGCGGCGTTATCGGAATCGAGTTCGCGACCATCTATGCAGATCTCGGCGACCATGTCACAGTCATCGAGGGAATGGACAGACTCCTTCCTCTGATTGACAAAGAGATCGGACGCAGCATCAAGATGACAATGGAGAAGAAAGGTGTTGACGTTCACGTTGCTTCACCTGTCAAGAAGATCGAGAAGGATGGAGACAAGCTGTCCGTCATCCTCACCAACAAGAAGGGCGAGGAGATCGCTGTCAAGGCTGACAAGGTGCTCATGTGCGTAGGCCGCAGACCTAATACAGCCGGCGTATTCAGCGAGGCAATGCTTGCGAAGTATCCTGATCTGGAAGACAGCAGAGGATTCATCATGGCAGATGATGAGTACAAGACACCAATGCCGAGCGTTTACGCTATCGGCGACTGCATCGGACGTATCCAGCTGGCTCACACTGCAACCGCGGAAGGCCGCAACGCAGTAGCTATCATGAACGGCAAGGAAGGCGCTATCAACATGGGAACCGTTCCGAGCTGCATCTATACAAGCCCTGAGATCGCGGTAGTCGGCATGACAGCTGATGAAGCCAAGGAAGCAGGCATCAGCGCTATCACCAAGAAGTATCCTATGTCCGCTAACGGCAAGACTATCATTGCCGGACTCGACAGAGGATTCGTCAAACTGGTTGCAAGAGAAGATGACCACAGGATCATCGGCGCGCATCTGCTCTGCGGCAGAGCTTCCGACCTGATCGGCGAGCTCGCGGTAGCGATCGGACGCGGAATGACGCTCGAGGAAGTAGCTAACATCATCCATCCGCATCCATCCTTCGCGGAAGCTATCATGGAAGCAGCAAGACTGTAATGTGTCGGGACAAAGGGCTTCGCTGAAGCATCTCTGATACGGTCTGTGAAAATGAAAACCCCGGGATATTGTGTCCCGGGGTTTTGAAGTGCTTGCTGAGATGTGGCTTATTCGAATGTGTATCTCAGATGAGGATCTCTTGCAGCCTTGGTGTCATCCAGTCTCAGTACCGGTGTGGTCTGAGGAGCGTTCTGTACACTCTCAGGAGCATTGAAGATCCTGTCGTAGATCTCGCGGAATGCTGTGATAGCTTCGTCGAGAGTTTCCTTCGTCTCTGTCTCTGTAGGCTCGATCATGAGGGCCTCGTGGACGATCAGAGGGAAGTAGATTGTAGGCGGATGGATACCGTAGTCGAGGAGTGCCTTGGCTACATCCAGAGCCGATACATGAGTCTTTCTGTAGATCGGATCGAGACCGATTACGAACTCGTGCATGCAGGTCGTATCGAATGCGATCGGATAGATATCCTTGAGCTTCTCCTGCATGTAGTTTGCGTTCAGTACAGCGTTCTGAGCCAGAGTGTATACTTCCTTGCCGATTGTCAGGAGATATGTATATGCCTTGACCATTACGAGGAAGTTGCCGTAGAAGCCTGTCATGTTACCGATGGACTTCTCAGCTCTCTCGTAGTTCTCGCCGTCCTTGCAAACAAGACCCGGAGCGAATGGCGCAAGGAAATCCTTGTATGCGCATGGGCCGCTTCCCGGACCGCCGCCGCCGTGAGGTGTCGAGAATGTCTTGTGCAGGTTCATGTGGATTACGTCGAATCCGATGTCTGCA
>JBGUJM010000042.1:0-11717 GCA_045113935.1 Anaerovoracaceae bacterium | reverse complement strand
CCAGTTGGACTCCCCGTCCGCAGCGACCCGGTTGGCGATCAGCACGGAAGCTGTGAGCGCGACCAGTTCAAACGGTGTGAAAACGATGCTCATCGGTGTGAAGAACAGACTCAGCAGAATCAGTACCGGGACAACGAACAGCATGATCTGCAGACTGGACCCCAGTGAGATCTCTACGGCAGCATTCATTTTGTTCTTATATGCCATTATGATAGCGGAAGAGTGTTCAGCTGCATTGCCTATGATAGGCACCAGAATGATTCCGACAAAAGTCTTGTGGAGTCCGATACTTTCTGCCATAGGCTCGATCGTCCCGACGAAGATCTCTGACAGAACAGCGATGCAGACAGTAGAAACTATCAGCATGCCGATGGCAGCGGGAAGCTTCATCTTCGGCTCCTCCTCATCCGCCGAAACTATCGTCTCTTCATAAAGAGACCTGTGGGTCACAAATGAGAACACGAACTGCATGCAATAGATCAGCAGCATCAGCACGGCAATCATTACGCTGAGTCCTTCAAACTGCGTATTGATACTGCTCTCCGGCAATGTATGCATGAAAATAGCCGGTATTGAGAGGCCGAGCAGCGCGAACAGCAGCATGCTGGAAGTTATATTGATTGAATTTCTGTTGAACTTCTGTATTTTGTATTTCAGCCCGCCGGCAAGCATAGACATGCCTAGAACCAGCAGTATATTTCCGATGACGGATCCCGCAAGTGACGCTTTTACAACATCGAACAGTCCCTCTTTCATGGCGATAAAAGCAATGATAAGTTCTGTTGCGTTTCCGAATGTAGCGTTAAGAAGTCCACCGACCTTCTGCCCGGAATAGCAGGAGATCACATCAGTACTCGTACCCATAAGTCCTGCCAGAGGGATGATAGCGAGTGAACTGCACGCAAACAGAAGCGTGTCAGAAAAGCCCATCATTTTTCCGGCTATCGTAACCGGTATAAATACAAGAAGTATATTCAGATATTTCATCGGCTGACCTCTCCCGTGCTTATCAGAAACCTCAGCTCATAATCCTGGTTGACAGGATAGCGGTATTCCGGAGCAGTCTCAGGTCCGCAGATGCCCGTACCTATTCCCATCTGGAACGCGGAGACCGTGACATAAGTGCCCGTCACTT
Source organism: Anaerovoracaceae bacterium (assembly GCA_045113935.1). Classification (GTDB taxonomy): domain Bacteria; phylum Bacillota; class Clostridia; order Peptostreptococcales; family Anaerovoracaceae; genus Crickella. The sequence goes on along the minus strand of JBGUJM010000042.1, from coordinate 10,582 downwards.
TCTCGTCTTCCCTGTGCTTCATTTCTCTGAGTTCCCTGTCGCTGTATGGTTTTATGCCCAGCTCAAAAGCCTTGTCAACAGCAGTGAATCTGATCGATTCTCTGCCGTTATCTATCTCTGCCCACCTTGTATCCATACGGTTGCCGCTTTCCTGAGGCTTGATATTAGGCTCAGTCATGCCGGATACAGTGCAGCGGACTTCCTCTATCTGTGTCTGATCCTTCATGTCGGCATATGACTCACCGTTCCTGCCGTAATAGCTGACGTTGGAATACTCAGCATCAAGCCTGTATGCCTTGCCGAACCTCGGCAGATCACCCTTGCCTTTGTCACAGTGAAGTCTGCTCGTTACAAGGATACCTTCAGAGCAGGCTTCGTATGTATCAGTACAGATGAATGATTTTCCCCTGCACCTGATCATAAAGGTGATCACAGCTCTGCCTTCATCCTTCTCTATTGAGAGGACTTCTTCTTTCTGACAGGCAAAATCCTTCATGATATCTTTCAGGCCAAGATTGAGACGGTCGTTATCTGTTGACGCCCTGAAAAGGACCGTGTACGGATCGGCCGGTCTTATCCTGATACCATTCAGGGTGAACTCAAGTCCGTCCGATTCGGTCATCATATCACTGAGCAGCACGGACCCGGCATCTGAAGGAGCATCCGCGAAACTCTCATGCAGTATGATCTGCTCACGGGACACTTCCCGGCCGGTTGACCGTTCTTCTGTTACAACAGTCAGCAGACAGTCTTTGCCGGCCTCAGCAGCTTCCCTGATACGGCGCTGAGCTTCAAGCTGCAGCACCTCTCTTCCCAGAGGCTTCGCATGAGAGACTGCCTCTTCTTCTGTTCCATCACTCCATTTAAGTTTCAGGATATACGCGTCCGCGCATGTGAACGATCTGGTATTGAATACCTCAATCGAATCTCCGCCCATATGAGAAATTCTGAGAGGTCTGTATATAAAGCTCGTTATCCTGGCTCCTGTCGATGGGCTGCGGTCAGGATAGAATATGCCGTCAACGCAGAAATTGCTGTCATGCTCCCACTCGCCGTGATCGCCTCCGTATGTATAAGAGCCGTCCTCGTGCAGGACAGCATGGTCAACCATTTCCCACACACACCCGCCTGTAAGGCTGTCGTGTGAATAGATCTCTTTCCAGTATGCTTCCATATCTCCCGGGCCTACGCCCATAGCATGAGCGTACTCGCACAGGAAGTATGGTCTGTCACACATCTTTTTGATCTTATATGTCTTCTCTCCGATCTGGTGGACCCGTTCAACAGGAGGATACATTTCACTGGCGATATCGTAGGCCTTCTTCCTGCAATGCACAGCACTCTCGTAGTGCACCGGAAGTGAAGAATGCGACTTGATATAGTCATACATCCTGTCCGTATTGTAGTATCCGCCCGATTCATTGCCCAGGCTCCACATTATGATCGAAGGATGGAGCTTGTCTCTCTGATACAGGCGCTCTGCCCGGTCAAGATATCTCGGAGTCCATTCCGGGTCATGGCTGATCGTATTGTAAGTCGGCGGGATCTGCATCGCGTACGTAGCGTGAGTCTCAAGGTCAGCCTCATCCACCACATATATCCCGAGCTCATCACAGAGTTCAAGGAGATAAGGATCCGGCGGATAATGTGAAGTGCGTACTGTATCTATATTGTATTCCTTGCAGAGCTTCATATCCCGCTCTATCTCTTCCGGGGTCATCGTATAACCGTTGGTGCAGCTGGTATCGTGATGATTGACACCATGGAACTTGACCAGACTGCCGTTAATACGGAGCAGATCGCCCTCTACAGTTACATCTCTGAATCCGATCCTTTCTCTGATGCAGGTATCCGCTGTCTCAAAATAGACATCATAGAGCACCGGATCCTCTGCTGACCACTCGTGTACTTCGAGATCTTTGAACACAGCTTCAGCTGCGCCATTTACGTACCCGGATGTCGCTGATCGGCTGATCCCATGCCCCAGCAGCGTGAATGTGACCTCGTTGTATTCATACAGATCTGCTTTCAGGGTCAATGTATAGCGGCCGGAATTCTTTTCCGTGCGGACGTCGATGTCACGGATACCGTTTTTCTCTTCAAGTCTCAGCAGTACATCGCGGAAAATGCCGTTATTGCGGAACATATCCTGACATTCAAGATAAGTCCCTGTGCACCATCTGCGCACCACCACAACAAGTTCGTTCTGCCCTTCGTGTATCAGATGTGAAATGTAGAACTCCGCAGTATTGTGGGATCCTTCAGTGTAGCCCGCAAACCTGCCGTTGACATAGACGTCAGCACAGCTTGCAACTCCGAGGAATGACAGGACATGGCGTTTTGTCATATCCTCCGCAGCAAAGAATGTGCGGTATACTCCGGCAAAGTTATATTCCTCTCCCGGATCGCGCCATACAGGTCTGATGCCGCAGTCAGCGCCTATCCAGCAGAAAGTGCGTCCTGCTTTGCTTTCTCCCGGTATCCTCGGCGGATCAAACGGAAACTGATATCTCATGTTTACGTAAAAAGGTTTATCGTAGCCTCTGAACTGCCAGCAGGAAGGAACATCGATCGTGTCCCAGCTGACCGCGTCAGTATCCAGAACGTCCGGCAATCCCGCAGGCTGAGGATAAAACCTGAAATCCCAGTCACCATTAAGACAGATCACCTTAGGCGATCTGTATCTCTTGTCTTTTCCGGCAGCACTGTCAGCCTGCTCTCTGTCCGGATAAGGGATAAAATAGCTCCTCGGCGGGAGCTTGTTTATCTTAAACGTATTAAAATCAAAATAATTGGACTTGTTGATCCTGTACTTCAATTGTTATCTCCTTATGCTACTGATCTGTTACTATTCTTCTGACTGCAAGTATCTTTCTGTTACCGACGTTACTGATGATGACACCGGTATTATAGTTCGATGCGTGCACCATCTTGCCGTCTCCGAGATACAGTCCGTAATGTCCCGGAAAATACAGCACATCGCCGGGCTGAGCATCATTGTATGATACCCCTGTGCCCTCCTTATACAGAGGGTATGACAGGTTGACGCCGTACTTCCTGTATATAGCAATAACGAATCCCGAACAGTCTACACCGGTCTCGAGATTCTTACCTCCCCAGACATATCTGAGGCCGAGATACTGCTGAGCAGTCGTCATGATATCATCCCCGTCATTGGCAACAGGGTCGCCCTCGTATGTGGTCCATTCCTCGCCCGTAGGCAGGCCAAGATCCCCCTTCTCGATGACAGCAGGGACACCTTCTTCCAGGATCTCCATGTCTTCCGAAGATCTGTCCTCAGTCTCTCCGTTGACTGTGGTATACATTGCCGCTACCTTCTTCTCGCCGTCCTCGCCCTCGCTGATCAGTTCAGAATCACCGGCGAGCATCGTACCATTGAGATGATAGTCGGGATCCGGTGTGTAGGTCTCTGTCTCGGTTCTTGCAGATACGATCCTGATCTCCGCGTCCTTATCAGCCGCAGACTCCATAACCGCCTGATATGCCTCTTCCGGAGTTACGGTATCGGTACTTGCCGCTCTCTCAACGTGATATTCAGAACTGATGGCGGAGATACTGGTATTTTCTTCCGCCAGATCAATAAACACTTCATTCAGAACATCACGTGCCGTTCCCTTGCCCCTGACACAGCATACGATATCATCCCCGCTGGAGATGGCATACGGAGTCACAGCGCTGATATGAGCGCTCCATAATACTACATCCGTTACAAGCAGCGCGGACAGTATGGTGAGGACCATCAGGATCCCGGCAGGTTTTTTTCTCAGCAGTTTTTTCATGCACAAAACGGTTGGTTGACCGATAATATTTCGCAGTTATATCTTTTTAACAGTAGAAGTGTATCACATTTATGTGCATGTTTTATGTGCTTTTGGTCAATATGATTGTCTTTTTGAAAATAATGCAAGGCTGCTGAAAGTAAAACGGAGCCGCCGGGCTCCGCTGGTTTACTTATTTATCCTGATCTGCTTCGTCATAGGTGTTGTCACTGTTTTCCGTGTATATACGTTCCAGTCTCTGTTCCTCTCTTCTCCTTGGCAGGAAGAGCGGCACATACTCTACGATAACTCTGGATGTCTCAAGGCCGAACCATTTTAACGGACTGCCTGCGATCCTGCGGATGAAGTACTTGGTATGGATCAGCATATTATCAAATCCCGAAAGGTCTCCCTCCATCGGCATCATCTTACGGATCATACAGAACTTGAATGATCCTATGGCAGATGGGCCGTAAATAGAGTATTCCTTGTTCTGCGGAGGCAGTTCGCCTGACTTCATCAGGTCATTGACTATCTGACGAAGATAGATATTTACGCTCTGTCTGACTTTGAATCCGAGATTAAGGTTGACCCGGAAAATGAAATCAGTTCCCAGAGTATTGACTTCATATTCTCTCTGGAACGGATTGTCTGTTGTATTGACACTGATGAACCAGTACGCGTCTGCCCTTTTCGGTTCCCTGTCGAATATCGAATACAGGATGTCCCTGTCAATCAGTTCGAAATCCTCGTTCTTGGACAGATATACCAGATTGTTGGCACAGTACGGAACAGTACTGTCATTCTGCAGAGTCCTGATCGCGCCTGTATAGTCTACAAGATGTAATTTTACTTTCTGCATGCTCTCGATCTGTGTACCTCTGTACCAGCTGATCATTACATGCAGTATGAGCAGTGACAGAATGATGGCAACATATCCTCCGACTGTAAACTTGCCCAGACTTGATACGAAGAAGATTCCTTCAATTGCAGCAAATACAACAGCAAACAGGAGTGCTCCGACCTTTTTGCTATGCAGTACTCCGATGTATACAGTGAACAGTATCGTCATCATGAGCATGCTGATCGTGATGGCCAGACCGTATGCGTTCTCCATGCGGGAACCGCTCCGGAAATAAAGAATGACCATAATGCACAGGATCCACAGCAGCTTGTTGATAACCGGGATGTATATCTGACCCTTGGTATCAGACGGATAACGCACATTGAGATGCGGCATCAGGTCAAGGCTTGCGGCTTCATGAACGAGAGTATAGCTTCCGCTGATCAGGGCCTGGCTTGCTATGATTGCCGCCAGAGCACTCAGCACGATAGCTACCGGTCTCATTCCTGCCGGAAGCATCATATAAAACGGGTTGAGATCTGCGATTGCCGCCAGCTCTGCATTGCCCTGATTGCGGATTATCCATGAGCACTGTCCCATGTAGTTGAGGATCAGGCAGATCTTGACGAAAGGCCAGCTGATCATGATGTTTTCTTTTCCGACATGGCCCATATCTGTGTACAGCGCCTCTGCACCGGTCGTACACAGGAATACGCTTCCGAGGATCATGATGCCGGCTTTATTGTTCGGACTTACCAGGACTTTGATCGCATACAGCGGATTGATCGCGCGCAGTATGCTCAGGTCTCCCATCGAGAAGAGTACGCCGGTTATTCCGAGAAACAGGAACCATACCAGCATTACAGGTCCGAAGAGTTTGCCGATGTGGCTGGTACCATTCCTCTGGATCAGGAACAGCACACTTACAATTGTAATAGTGATGATCAGGACTATCAGCTGTCCCTCACCGAGCACTTTGTCCATGAACGGTATACTCCTGAGACCTTCGACCGCAGTCGTAACCGTGACGGCAGGTGTCAGAACACCGTCGGCGAGCATGGTGCATCCGCCTATCATAGTAGGAATGATGAGCCATTTCCCGCAGTTCTTTACCAGACTGTACAGAGCAAATATTCCACCCTCTCCGTGGTTGTCCGCCTTGAGCGCGATCAATACGTGCTTGATCGTGGTCAGAAGCGTGATGGTCCATATGACGAGGGAAAGCGCTCCTATGATAAACTCCGTATCAACTTGTGCTATTCCGCCGTTTCCTTCAACGATAGACTTCATTACGTACATAGGAGATGTTCCTATGTCGCCGTATACTATGCCTATCGTTACGAGGAACATTCCGGCACTGATTTTTTTCGTCTTATCTTCCATTTCTCTATTCTCCAATACGCATAAAAAATTGAGGCTTAATCATTGATATGTTCAGCCAGTGCGATTTCTTATAACGATATCATACACTATTATGCGTATTTGTGCACAATTGACAAAGAAATGACCAATTCCGGGTAATTTATTGCTCAATTATTGTCAGGAAATCCTCAAGAAAAGCCTTATATTCATCCGGAGCTGTGACCGCGGACATCGCATGTTCTGCACCGCTGATAAAATGGATCTCTTTCCTTCCTTTTGTACGGTCATACATATCCTGAGAGTTCCGGGGTGGGATCAGACTGTCATCTTCACCATGGATAAACATCAGAGGAACCGTGTTTTCGTCAAGTGAGTCTATCGGACGTGCCGCGCTGAGAGAATAATGATATCTGAGCTTCGCGCCGAAGTCTGCCAGACGGAAGATAAATCCCGTAAAAGGGGTATCACTGAAACCACCGCGCAGAACATTTTCTATGTCCTCAAAACCGCAGTCAGCTACAGCATAATCCACATCCGGTCTGTATTTCATTGACGTTACTGTTGTTGCCGCGCCGAGAGATTCCCCATGCAGGCCCAGAACTGAAATATCCGGATATCTTGAGCGCGTATCTTCTATCAGTTTCATCAGATCCTGTGCTTCAAGTATTCCGTAAGTTGTAAAGGCCGGCTCGTTGGCACCATGCCCGCGTATATCGTAAATTATGCAGTTATATCCCAGCTCAAGATACATCCTCGCGTACTTGAGAGAGCCCATCATGTTGTCAGTATAGCCGTGAGTAATTATGACATATCTGTCCGATGCCTCAGGGCACTTAAGATATTCAGCATGCAGAATATAGCCATCCTGTCCTTCAACCTTATAATCATTTTTTTCAACCGCGCTGTAAAAAGACGTATCGTAATGTTCAGACTGCCATTGTAACGATTCTTCATATGTCTGGCGCTCTCCTGTCATTATGGATGAAGCCGCGAAAAGAGACAGGATCACCGCCAAGATGATGATTATTGACAATGTTATTATCAATATTTTCATGACCTTATTGTTCATTCTTAAGTTTCTCGATCTTCGCGAGGATCATCTTCTCATTAAACAGGAAGAACAGGCATGCGCCGATTACACATGTGACAAACGCAACAGCTGCTGTTGCGCGGTAGCTGGCCGGCGTTCCGGATACCGTGATGGATGTGAACACTACCATTGCGAGAGCCTGACCCATTTTGAAAGCAAATGTACGTGCCGCAAAGAACATGCCGCTCCGGTCCTCACCTGTCTCGAGACGGCTGAGTTCTGCTACATCCGCTACACATGCCTGAGGCAGGATGCCGAGGATGGCCATCGGAACAGATGCGCAGACTGCTACGATGAAGCCCCAGTACAGTCCCTGCCCGCAGAGGAATGTGATCAGGAATACAACAGCATATCCGAAGAATCCTGTGATGATAAGTCTCTTCTTGCCGACCTTAGGAGCCAGCTTATTGACTATAGGATACTGGCACACACTGAGAGCCGTCATTGTAGCAGTCAGTACAAATGTCCATGTATCTTCTATTCCCATGAGCTTGGTCTCATAAAACGCCAGACCTGTCTGGAACAGGGTCAGCGCGAAGAAATAGATCACATCGCTGTAAACAAAGCGGCGGAACTGACCGTTCTGGAAAGTCTTGAGCAGTGATGAGAACGCCTTGGTCTCACTTGGTTTTGCCTCAAGATAGTCACGTTCCCTGATATATATCGATGGTGTCAGCATTGCAATGCAGGCTATAGTCGCCATGACAGCTACCGCCATCCTTACCGAGCCTGCCTGGCCGAATGCTCCCTGAAGCATTCCTGCCACGTTAGGCAGCATGAACGAGATCGACTGTCCTGCAATGAATGTGAAAGAAATGTATGTTGAAACATTGATCCGGTGTTCCTGCGTATCTCCGAGCTCCGCTATCAGAGCATTGTACGGAGTGCAGAATATAGTCATGAACAGATAGAACGTGATCAGCAGAGCAAAAAGGATCACGTCATTCACAACGATACTGCCTGTCTGTGGCAGAGTGAAAAGGCCTATTGTAACAAGGGCAAACGGGACTGCGATCGCCCGCATGAAAGGTATGCGGCGTCCGCCTTTGAATTTTGCGCGGTCAGACCATCCCGCGATCAGCGGATCCGTAACAGCGTCGAAGATCCGTCCGACAGCCAGAACCAGTCCGAACAGAGTCAGCTTGAACAGTATCGGGTGCTGTGTGATGCCTGAAGCAAAAATTCCTGTATTGGGATTCTGCGCGTCCGGAGTACCTGTATAGTAATATACCATCCAGTTGGCAACGATTCCTGAAAGCAGGCTCCATCCGAACTGTCCGACTGCAAAGATCCACAACAGCTTATTGGTGATTGGTTTCTTCTGCATTATTATTGTCTCCTTTGTCAATATGACACTATCATCATACTATAACTCTGACCCGTGACCATTATTGTACCATATAGTATATTGCTTTATCAGTCATTATTCAGAATTCTTCGGTCTGACTGCTGTTCGAGGCAGAGCACACTCAATTTGTATCATCCTTCATATTGTTGATATAATAAGCTACATATTCAGAAACAGTATTAAACGGGGGGAATGATATGCAGAAATTATCCAGGAAAACTGAAAAGTTTACAGATTCCGTAATAAGACGTATGACCAGGATCGCGCATCAGTATGACTCCATCAACCTGTCCCAGGGCTTCCCGGACTTTGCCCCTCCTGAAATGCTGATGAACAGACTCCGGGAAACACCTGATCTTGATGTTCATCAGTATTCGACAACATGGGGCGCAAGCAGCCTGACCCATGCCCTTGCAGACAAGCAGCGTCATTTTATGGGGCTGGATATCGATCCGGACAATGAGATCGTGATTACCTGCGGAAGCACAGAGGCAATGATGGCATCGATGCTTACAGTCGCCGATCCCGGGGACAAGGTAGTTATTTTCTCTCCGTTCTATGAAAATTACGGAGCGGATACTATTCTGTCCGGAGCCGATCCGATATATGTCCCGCTTGTTCCGCCTGATTTCCACTTTGATCCGGATGTCCTCGAAGATGCGTTCAGACAGCATCCCAAAGCAATGATCCTGTGCAATCCTTCGAATCCATGCGGAAAAGTTTTTACACGTGAGGAACTGGAATTCATAGCGGCACTGGCCATCAGATACGATACTTATGTCATAACAGATGAAGTATATGAGCATATCGTATATGAGCCATATAAGCATATTTACATCGCATCACTTCCGGGCATGCGGGAACGCACGATATCATGCTCTTCCCTGTCCAAAACATATTCCATAACAGGATGGAGGATCGGATATGCCATTGCCCCGCCTGAAATCGCCGACCGGATCAAAAAGGTGCATGACTTCCTTACCGTAGGCGCGCCGCACCCGCTGCAGGAAGCAGTAATCCCGGGCGTCAAAGCCGGTCCTGAATACTACACGGCACTCCGTGATACTTATACACACAAACGAGAATTGTTTCTCAGCGGTCTTGATGATATCGGGCTGAATCATACCATACCGCAGGGAGCCTATTATGTCCTGATGGATATTTCCGAATTCGGCTATGATAATGACCTTGAGTTCTGTGAGGATATGACACGGCTGGTAGGAGTAGCGACAGTGCCGGGCTCAAGTTTTTTCCGTGAACCGGTCAATCACCTTGTAAGATTCCATTTTGCGAAACAGGACAGCACTCTGTATGCCGCTCTTAACCGTCTTGAGTCAATCAGAGAAAAAATGCCGTACAAATGAATAATCCTCTTGCAATAGTTTATTACAGAGAATAAACTATCAATAATGGAAAAGGAGAATTAAACTATGGATATCTATGGAAACAAGATCGATGTAAAACGAATCGCTTATTGTGCAGGAATGGATCCTGAGGATTACAAGGCAGCCGGAACCGTTGCAGACGGTGCTTCACTTATTGACTTCGTCAATTATGATCAGACTTATGAAGCTGTTGTATCGGGTGACTGTGATCTCTGTGTTCTGCCTTTTGAGAAAAGCAGAAGCGGCAAAGTCAATCATGTAATGGATCTTTTCTACGAGGGTGATCTGAGTATAGTAAAAGTCTTCAAATGGGACACCGGTTCTGAAATCGTTCGTTATGCAGTTCTCTCCAGAGAAGCCAACGATTCCGCTCAGGAAGAAGGCTCACGCTTCATGATGATATTTACTGTGCTCAATGTTCAGGGATCTCTCATCAAAGCTCTGAATGCTATCAGCAGCAATGGCTTCAACATCCGCTTCCTCCACACAAGACCTCTCAGAACTGAGGAATGGGGTTACTACTTCTATACCGAATGTGATGGAGATGATACATCCGAAGAGGGAAAGAAAATGGTTGAGGAACTTTCAGCTGTATGTGAGACACTTAAGTTTGTAGGCCGCTATCCTGCAAAATAACAGGAAATTTCATATCCGATCTATACTAAAAGTCCGGCAGATCCTGCCGGACTCAGACCGTAGACAAAGTCCTTTTTCAGGCATTCGCCTGAAGGAGGGCTTTTCTCATTCGCGAATTAAATTGGCTGCAGGAAAATC
>JBGUJM010000041.1:0-2129 GCA_045113935.1 Anaerovoracaceae bacterium | reverse complement strand
GATTTTCCTGCAGCCAATTTAATTCGCGAATGAGAAAAGCCCTCCTTCAGGCGAATGCCTGAAAAAGGACTTTGTCTACGGTCTGGGAGCTGCCGTGAGGCAGCTCTTTTTTTGCCGGTTTCACAAGATTAAAAATATTGTATTTCTTTGTACAAAAATGTATTGACAGCGGGGGTCTGAGAGAGTATATTATGCATAGTGATTAGCACTCTAAAGGAGTGAGTGCTAACAAATATGAAAGACAGGGAGGCACAACATGGATCTGAGCGAAAGACAATTACAGATACTGCAGGCGATCATCAATGATTACGTTGAGAACGCTGAGCCGGTCGGTTCGAGGTCGATCGCCAAGAAATACGATCTGGGTGTCAGTCCTGCGACGATACGAAATGAGATGTCTGACCTCGAGGAGATGGGTTATCTGACTCATCCGCATACATCGGCAGGCAGAGTGCCTTCAGACAAGGCATACAGACTGTACGTCAACAATCTGATGAAGAAGAAGAATCTCAGCGCCAGAGACAAGAGACTGATCAATGAGAGACTTCAGGCCAGCAGGGACGAGTTCGATGCTACAATACGGCATGCAGCTGAGCTGCTGTCCGAGATTACTCATCTTACGAGCTTTGCGCTGACACCTGCGACCAATGAGGAGACGATAGGTTTCATCAGGCTGCTGCCGGTCGATCAGAGGACAGTGATCCTGATGATAGTCGGAGAGAGCGGTAATGTTACCAACACTACGATGAGACTGAGCGTTCCGTATACGCAGGATGCTCTGGATCTTCTGAGCAAGAACATGACGCTCAATTACAAAGGCAGGACACTCGATGAAGTCATGAAGAGCCACATCATCGAAGATGCTAACTCGGATATCGAAGCATTAAGTACTCTCCGGGGCAATGTAATGCCGAGTTTTCTCAGGACGCTGGAAGATATGCTCAATGTCAATCTGTACATGGAAGGCATGACCAATATATTCAACCTTCCGGAGTATTCAAGCATAGACAGGGCAAGGGACTTCATGCAGCTGTTCGCACAGAAGGACTGGTTCACACAGAAAATGCTGCAGAGAGCAGACGGTGTGGTAGTCACGATCGGCGAAGAGAATGCAACAATGAAGGACTGTACGCTGATCACGGCAACATATCATGTTGACGGCAAACTGGTCGGCAAGATAGGAGTCATCGGACCGACGCGAATGAAATATGATGAGGTCACATCTCTGATGGAGTATCTGACCAACAATCTGAGCGAATCATTCCGCCTGACCGAAGGCGACAATACAGAAAATAACACTGAAAGGAACGATGAATAATGGCTGAAGAAGATATCAGAAAGATCCAAATCGAGGACGGTGACGGATCTTCCGCTGCAGCAGGCGAAGAGGCAGAGGCTGAATCTGTAAATGAGAATGCCGGGGAAGCCGCCGGAGCTGAAGCAGAGGCTGAATCAGCAAATGAAACTGCTGAGGACCATGCCGAAGCTGATGCAGAAGCAGAAGCAAAAGCTGCTGAGGAGAAGGAATCGGAACGTTTTATGAGGCTGATGGCCGAGTTCCAGAACTTTAAACGCCGGGCAGCCAGAGAGAAATCCGACATTCATGCATATGCGAATGAGAAGATCGTCGGTGAGCTGCTGCCGGTACTTGATAATTTTGAGAGAGCGCTCCAGACAGAGGGAGGAGATCTCGAGAGTTACGCCAAAGGAATGGAGCTGATATTCACTCAGCTTAAGACAGCACTCGAGCATGCGGGTCTCGCGGAGATACCGGCGATGGGTGAGGAATTTGACCCGAACGTACATAATGCCGTGATGACAGAGCAGAGCGAAGAGCAGGAAGACGGAACAATCAGCAAAGTGCTGCAGAAAGGCTACAAGCTCAACGACAAGGTCATAAGACCTTCCATGGTAGCTGTAGTAAGAAACTAACATAGTTAAAGAACCATTTTTCAAAAACGGAGGATATAAAAATGAGCAAGGTAATAGGAATCGATCTCGGAACAACCAACAGCTGCGTTGCCGTACTTGAGGGCGGCGAACCGACAGTTATCACTAATGCAGAGGGTTCAAGAACAACACCTTCTGTAGTAGCATTTACAACCAAGGGTGAGAGACTTGTAGGCGAG